>JAHIKR010000148.1 GCA_018897415.1 Pseudomonadota bacterium | reverse complement strand
TCACCAGATTGCATAAAAATGCCGAACATCAAGGATGCTTATTACGCTTTATTCGCACCTTTTAAGCTGGGCGTTATACCATATGAAAAAACATATAGAACAAGTACTGGAAAAATTTGGGGAACACTTTGAAAACTTTGTGAAAACTTTTGGGCCATCCATAAATAAGGAAACAAATCGTGATTAAAGACAGTTATTTACTTATTTATGGATGCCCAGGATATTCCCTGATATTCCACCTAAAATGATAACAACATGTTAAATCCAGGTAATCTGAATGCTGAAATCGTATCTGAAAAAGATATTTAAGACCGCAAATCAGGGCGATGCGAGGGAGGAAAGTTATTATGCAACCCTCGAAGAATTGTTCAAAAAAATAGCGCAATCTTTCGGCAAAGGCAAAATACACATTACCCCACAGCCCAAAACCACCGAGGCGGGCAATCCTGATTTCCGGGTCTGGGATGGAAAGCAGCATATTGTAGGATATATAGAAGCTAAAGCCCCAACAATCGAAAATCTGGATTTAATAGAAAATTCAGAACAGCTAAAGAGGTACAGAAAAACCTTTCCCAATCTGATATTAACCAACTTTTTTGAGTTCAGGCTTTATCGAAACGGCATACTGGTCAATAAAGCTTCAATAGCACGACCCTTTATCGTGCATAAACTCAAAACAATTCCTCCCGTTGAAAAAGAACCGGATTTTACAAAATTGATGGAGACGTTTTATTCATTCTCTCTGCCCAAGGTTTATAATGCAAAAAACCTGGCAATAGAGCTGGCAAAACGCACGAGCTTTTTAAAGGACGAGGTAATTGCCGAAGAACTGGCAGAGGAAGAAAGAACCGGCAAAAGCTTTATCCTTGGATTTTATGAAGCTTTCAGCCAGTTTTTAATCAGCGGGCTTTCAAAAGAGGAGTTCGCCGATCTCTATTCCCAAACAATCACTTATGGTCTGTTTGCCGCACGAATGCGGACAAAAAACGGTTTCAACAGAAAACTCGCTTATACCAAAATCCCCAGCACCATCGGAATATTAAGAGATGTTTTCCGGTTTGTATCACTTGAAGACGTTCCGGCTCAAATGGAATGGATTATTGATGATATAGCGGAAGTATTGTCAGTGGCGGATGTAAACAAACTGCTTCAGGACTATTTCAGGGAAGGCAAAGGCAAAGACCCAATTGTCCATTTCTATGAGACGTTTCTTACCTATTATGATCCTAAAACTCGTGAGAAACGCGGCGTATATTATACACCAGAACACGTGGTTTCCTATATTGTGCGTTCGCTTCACCATATTTTAAAGGATCGATTTGGCAAAGCTGACGGAATGGCAAGTGATACCGTTACGGTGTTAGACCCGGCATCCGGCACACTTACCTTTTTGGCTGAAGCGGCAAAACTGGCGGTAAATGAATTTACGTCAAAATACGGCGAAGGTAATAAAGAAGGATTTATCAAAGAGCATATCCTTAAAAACTTCTATGCTTTTGAACTTATGATGGCGCCGTATGCGGTAGGCCATTTGAAGATGTCTTTTCTGCTTGAAGAACTCGGTTGCAGCCTCCAAAAGGATGACAGGTTTAAGCTCTATCTGACAAACACCCTCGATATGGAGGAGCTTGAACAAACCAGTCTGCCGGGAATGGCGTCACTTTCCGAAGAATCGCATCTGGCCGGAAAAGTGAAAAAAGAACAACCAATACTGGTAATATTGGGCAATCCTCCATATTCCGGGCATTCTGCAAACAAGGGAAAATGGATAAACCAATTGCTGAAGGAAGGATATACACATAAAAACGGTGCTAAAGATAACGGCTATTATCATGTGGACGGCAAGCCGCTTGGCGAAAAGAATCCCAAATGGCTGCAAGACGATTATGTTAAATTTATTCGTTTCAGTCAGTGGAAGATAGATCAGGCCGGCGAAGGAGTCCTGGGATTTATTACCAATCACAGCTATCTGGACAATCCAACTTTCAGAGGAATGCGTGAGTCGTTGATGAACAGTTTCGACGAAATCTATCTGCTCGATCTGCACGGCAACAGTTTGAAAAAGGAGAAATGCCCGGACGGTTCAAAGGATGAAAACGTGTTTGATATCCGCCAGGGAACTGCCATTGCGTTGTTTATAAAAAACAGGAATAACGACAAAGACAGAAAGGTTTTTCATTCCGAACTATGGGGAATGAGAAAGGAAAAATACGACTGGCTTTTAAGTAATGATATTAAGTCAACCAAATGGCAGAAAATAACCCCAAAATCCGAATTTTATCTTTTTGTTCCAAGGGATGAAAAGCTGCTGGAATTGTATGAAGAGTCGCCGAAGATAACAGATATTTTCCCAGTAAACAGCGTGGGGATAGTTACTGCAAGGGACAAATTTGTTATTGATACAGATAAAAAAGCCCTCAAGCGGCGCATCAGGATGTTTTGCGATGAAAAAATACCGGATGAGTTGATAAAACCATATAAACTCAAGGACAAATCCAACTGGAATCTAAAAGCCGCAAGGGAAAAATTAAGGAATGACAAGGGCTGGGAAAATTCATTTGCTCAGATTTTATACAGGCCCTTTGATATCCAATGGATATTCTATCATGACGTTTTGGTTGAAAGATCCCGTAAGAATGTTATGCGGCATATAATGCGGCATAACTTGGGAATTGTAGTTTCAAGGCAAACACATAGTGATTTTAAGCATGTATTCGTTACCGACAAATTGACTGATCTTAATTTGACAGGGACGGCTGGCAAATATGGAAGCGGATATTTATTCCCCCTTTACCTTTACCCCGACCCCGATCAAAAAGACCTTTTCAGCCATCTGGAAGAGTCAAAAGGAAGAAAACCGAATATCAGCAAAAAAATATTTTCCGCTTTATCTGAAACCTACAAAACAAAGCCGAAACCTGAAGATATTTTCTACTACATATACGCTGTTTTCTACTCTAATACTTTTCGTGCAAAATACACTGAATTTCTTAAAACTGACTTTCCGAGAGTTCCTTTTACAAAAGACAAAAGCCTTTTCAAAAAATTAGCCGAATACGGCAAGCGTCTTGCGGATCTGCATCTTATGCAATCACCCGAACTTGATTCCCCTGTGGCAAAATTCCAGGGAACAGGAGATAAGCGGGTTGACGAAATCAAATATAACAAAAAGAATGAACTCGTTTACATCAATAAGGATCAATATTTTGAAGGGCTGACGGAAAACGTCTGGCAATACCGAATCGGCGGCTACCAGGTTTGCGATAAATGGCTGAAAGACAGAAAAGGCAAGGTTTTGTCTTTGGATGATATTAAACATTACTGCAAGGTAGCAACAGCTATCACCCACACAATCAACATTCAGAAAAGCATTGATGAAATCTATAATGAAGCAGAAAAGGAAATAATCAGCTTTTAAACAGATCGTTTTTTGTTGGGATGAACTCGGCACAGTTAGACTTTTATGCTCTCACGATTTCTTAAACCCAATCTTCATCATACTTAACTACTCAACTTTAATGAATGACGATCGGAAAAAATGTTTAGATCAGTGCTAAAAAAAATTGCCTCTAATCTCCCAAGAGCCGGCCTTCTAGCCATTCCAAGTGCAGGAGCTGCATTGGAGAAGGCAATCTATGGCCCTTTGGACGATAAATCGAAAGAAAATGAACGCAAGGAATTATTTAGTGCTTTAAATGAGTTAGGTAAAAGTGCGGAATTTGCGGCAGCAGATACAATAAATCAATTAGAAATATTAGCTAAGCGAATTGAAGAAACTAATGAAAATCTTTCAAAAACTATAAGAGAGCTTAATCCAATTCAAATTGAGGTTCAGCTTTTTCAACAAATTCAGCCAATAATAATAAATATTTTCAATGGTATGTCCAATGAAGGTATGATTTCTTTGTATAGTAAAATCGGTATTTCTCAATCAAACCTAATTAATGAAGAAGACCCAGAGATCCTTGGCAAACAACTACTCGATTCTACAGCCCAAATCGGCAAAATTTCGGAATTAATACATGAATTGGAATTTCTTTTTCCAGATTCAATAAAAATTCCTGAAAAAGATAATGGAAAAGCGCAAAAGAAAAAAATAGTTGAAGAGCTGGCCTCAGCTTCACGTTCACTATTGACATGGCCGAATACGATAGGCGAAGGCAAATGGTTAGAACGAAAAGAAGTTAGTTTAATTGAGAAAAAGATTTCTTCAAATGAAACAAGCACAACGCTGATTTTAGGGAAACCCGGCACTGGCAAATCAGCATTATTATCTTTTATAGCAAATATGCTTATAGAAAAAGATTTCCCAGTATTAGGGATAAAAGCGGATATGCTTCCGAAGTCTGTAACAGATTTGTCTGATCTTCAAAAATATCTTCAACTTTCATATCCCATACATGAATCTTTGTTGAGATGCTATGAAAACAAGCCGCCGATATTAGTAATTGATCAATTAGATGCTCTCTCTGAGTTGGTAGATAGAAATTCTGATCGGCTTAATGTCCTACTGGATCTCATTCAGACCATTTCGAACACTAATAGAGTTCATGTTATCAGTTCGTGCAGATGGTTTGAATATCAGCATGATGTGAGATTGACAACTATTGATGCTGAAAAAATCGACCTGACATTGCCGTCTTGGGAGGATGTAGAAATAGTTCTAAAAGAGTCTGGTTTCTTGGTTGATAATTTCTCTGATGAAACAAAGGCGCTTTGTAGTGTACCATTACATTTGAAGATATTGCTCGATTTAAAATTCAGAGATGCTGATGCAAAAATACCATCATCTTTGCAAGCACTATTAGAGAATATCTGGCAACAAAGAGTCGTAACCGGTACAAATGTATCGGATAAAATCGATATAATAGAACTCCTCAGTAATAAGATGGCAGAGGATGAAGAGCTATGGGTTGCTAGGGCATTAGCTGACAGCAATCCTGATGCTTTTCAAGAATTACAACGAGCAAATATACTGAAACTTGATGATTCGGGGCTACGGATAGGCTTTGTTCATCAAACATATTTTGATTTTGCAAGGGCCAGATCTTTTGCGACAGGTCGAATAATTTTATCAGATTTTGTAATTCAAAAGCAAGATGGACTATTTGTCCGGCCTATTCTTTTAAGGACACTTGCCTATTTACGTGAAGCTTCTCCTAAAGCATATTCAAAAGAACTTACCAAACTATGGGAAACTGGAGGACTTCGCTCTCATATAAAAAATTTATTGGTAGAATATATTGGCTGTGTTGAAAACCCAAATGAAATTGAATTATCTTGTCTTTTGCCTCTTTTTGAGGATGACAGGTTAAAATATAAAACGCTTTTATCAATAGCAGGGAGCCCTGGGTGGTTCAATGCTATTAAAGATACTATACTTCCAATTATTATGTGTGAAGGGGCAGAGTTCGCACATGTGTTTATTCCCATTTTTTCAAGAGCTTTAACCTTTGCAAAAGAAGATGTATTAAGATTGCTTGAAACTAACTGGCTTAATGATAGTGCCTATGATGAATACATGCTCAATCTTCTAACACATTTAAAAGACTGGAATCAAAGGTCTGTTGATATTGTGATACATATCGCAAGGCGGCATGAGTCGCACTGGATACCGTATTTAGCAGAAATAGTTTCACAAAATAGACCGGAATTGGCACCAAAAATCGTTCGGGCAGATTTTGATCGACGATGGAATTTAGCTCTTAAAGAGGAGACAGAATATAAACCGCCTCCGCCCCCACCTCCAGAGGCCGATGAAACAGAAAAAGAAATCTATGAGTTGACACATAACAAAATAGACATCATCGAAAAACTTTTAAGTCATGATAAAGGCTGGCATGATTTGTCAATAATCGCTGAAACATCTCCTAAAGCTTTTATTGATAGCATCTGGCCATGGTTTATTAAGGTAGTCAAAAGAATTGTTTATAAGCCTCATCCATTTGTAACAAGTTATCAAGAAGATCATTCATTGGGGACTTATCCTGAAAGAGATGGGGTGTCAGAAGATCAGCCGATATCAGCCCTTACAAAGGCTATCGTTACTTTAAGTAGTATGCAGGCAGAAAATTTTATCGAGTTTTTTTATGAAAATAAAGAAAGTCCTTTCCTCGCAGTTCAGAGATTGCTTTCCATTGGTTTATTACAGATAGTAAAAACGCATCCCAAAATTATATTGGAATACCTTTTGTCTGATCCGAAAAGAATGGTAATTGGCGATTTTAAAGATCAACATAAATACACAAAGAGACTAATATCAGCGGTAGTTCCGTATTTGGATGAAGATGAAATTAAGTTGCTTGAAGATACAGCAATAAATTGGCATCGTTACCATAGGGAAGATCCAGAATGGACAGCGGAAGAAAAATTTAATAGAGGAAAATGGCATCGGGAACATCGTCTTAGAATTTTACGAGCTTTTCCTGAAGAGTATAGTTCTGAACAGTTAACTCGATTGAGAGTGAAAGAAGAGAGGGCATTCCCCAAATTAATTGATTGGGATTCTAGGATAGGAGACTTTGGTTGTGTAGGAAGTTCGATGTCTCAAGAACAAATGTTGAAAGCTGAAGATGATCATATAATCAATCTTTTTAACACGCTTACTGATGATACTGAATGGGATCATCCTAAAAGAGGTCGGGATTTAATTGGTGGTTCTGTTCAGGCATCAAGAGAGTTTGCTGCATTCGCGGAAAAAAATCCAGAAAGAGCCTCGAAAATTATATTAAAATTTACACCTGAAAAACAAGAGAGACCAGCAGGTATGGGTATTGGGGGCCTATCAAAGTCAGAATACTCAACTGAAGATCTGTTAAAAATTATCGAAACCTTGGTTGATAAAGGTTTCTCAGCAAATGAATTCAGACATGAAGTTGCACGTGGATTACAAAAACGAGCCAATAAGGATAAGGGCTTGCCCAACCACATCATTAATTTGCTTAAAACTTGGTACAAAGAAGAAACCTATCCGGCTCTTAGTGAAAGCGAAAAGAATAATAAAAAGAGAGAACCCCAAGAAGACTCTATACTTTGGGGACATGGAGGTATTTTTAGTCTTCCTGGAGGCCGAGACATATATTTAGAGGCCATTGCATTGGGGTGTTTACTCAGAAAACCCCCTGATCATGAACAATTTGCTGAATTTATTGAAGGTATGCTTCAGCATGAAAAATATCCAAAGATTTGGCAAATCGCTTTTCGATGGATGAAATATTTATTCAACTGGGACAAAAACAGAGCTACCAAATATTATGATCACGTGATCAATAATATCTCTGACGTTATTGAAAGTAAGATTGGTATCATTGAGTATGCAGAAATTATACATATGGTTCCTGATAAAAAAATTGTTCAGGAATGGATTTCGTTAATAGGGAACAAAGACAGCGAATTCAGAAAACAGGCGTTTGGTGAGTTTTTATTTTATTATAATTTGATAAATCCTGATGATGAATGGTGTAAAGAGCAACTCTATCAAATACTAAATGATCAAAAGTTTTTCAGAGAACAACGAGGTGTTGCATTTGCTGCATCAAGGCATTGGCAGCATACAAAACACCAAGCCATATGCACTGAAGTCATTACAAAACTATCCTCAACTAAAGATGAAATAACGCAAAAAGCTATTTCGCTAATTTTTCTTTACGGAGAAAATGTTCTGCTTAATAAAAATATGAAAAGAATAATTTCAGCTATTCTACCCAATGATGGAATTATTATTAAAAGTGCTGAAAGACTAATTGAAGGAGTCATAGATAATACTGCAATTGAACCTGAACTAATTGGATATATATGTTCCAGAGTTATAAAGGTTGGCAAGGATGAAATTAAAAGTCTTGGTTCCAGATATTCTATGGTTGCCGAACCTATTGTATCAATCGCTTTGACCTTACATCGCATGCCACCTCCTTATCGAAAAATAGGGCTAAATCTTTTTGAGGAGTTAATCGAAAGTGATATACCTTATGCAAGGCAAGCACTGGATATCCTCGACCGCAAACCTATAGCTGCTCAGCTTCCAATGCGTTTGCGAAGAAGGAGAAAAAGACGGGAAAAATAGAGTCGAATTTAACCTCTGCGCGAAAAATATTTATATTATAAAATGAACCCAAATATCGCATGGTTTAGATTTTACGAAGAATTAAATGATTTTCTTCCGGCTGATAAAAGAAAAATCGCATTCCCTTGTAAATTTTCCGGCAGTCCATCAGTAAAGGATGTCATTGAAGCAATCGGCGTGCCGCACACAGAAGTTGATCTCATCCTGATCAACGGCAATTCAGTAAAATTTGACCATATACTTTCTCATGGCGATCATATCTCGGTTTACCCTGTTTTTGAGAACCTAAACATATCTCATGTCACCCGGCTGAGGCCAAAACCCTTGCGCAAAACCCGTTTTATAGTGGATGTGCATCTCGGCAGGCTGTCACGCCTGCTTCGTATGCTCGGTTTTGATACTCTTTACAAAAACAATTGCAAAAATGAAGAGATTATTACAGAAGCGCTTACGCAAAAACGAATTATCCTGACACGTGACCCTGGTCTTTTGAAAAACAAGTCCATAACACACGGCTATCTGATAAGGGGAACAGATCCCCATGAACAGGCTCGAGAAGTGATCCGACGGTTTGATCTGTCTTCACAGGCAAAACCGTTTATTCGATGTGGACAGCAGATAAAAAGTTAAAATCAGGGGCAACTAAACTTGATTTGAATTTAAGGAAGGAGCTTTCATGGCCAAGGTAAGCATAAGCACACAGGCACCTGAATTCACATCACAAGATATTTATGGAAATGCAGTGTCTCTCTCCAATTTCGCCAATAAAAAAAATGTACTGCTTGTATTCAATCGCGGATTTATTTGACCATTCTGCCGCAGGCACATGGCGCAGTTGCGTCAGGATTATGAAAACTTTAAGGACCTGGATACTGAAGTTTTAGTTGTTGGTCCGGAAAATACGAAGGCTTTTCAGGAATACTGGACAAAAGAAGATTTACCATTTGTCGGTCTGCCTGATCCGGAACACACTCTCTCGGAACTCTATGGACAAGAAGTCAAAGCGCTAAAGCTGGGAAGACTGCCCTGCCAAATGATTATCGATAAGACGGGAATACTTCGTTTTGTGCATTACGGCCGATCAATGTCCGACATTCCGTCAAATAGCGAAATACTTGAATTGCTGGAGACAAGAGACCTTTGAAAAATGTTCAATTTTGTTCAAGTTCAAGGAAGGCGAAAATTTTAAACGTAGGAATACATTGAGTATTTCGAGGCTTAAAATTTGAGCCTGACGCCGAAATTGGGTAAAAGGGGGCGTTTTGCAAAGGTCTCGACGATTGAATCCAGTTAAGTACCTGCTTCTCAGAGAGCCGAGGTATGGTGAATTCAGGTTGGTTCTTGGTACACGTCGTAAAATATTAACCAGGATGATGACTGCATAAAGCATGGCGCGCCCGGAGGGATTCGAACCCCCGGCCTACGGATTCGAAGTCCGGCGCTCTATCCAGCTGAGCTACGGGCGCATGAAGGGGGGATGGGGTGAGTGAAGGGGCTTGAACCCTCGACAACCGGGGCCACAACCCGGTGCTCTGCCAACTGAGCTACACCCACCACACGAAAAAAATTCTAACTAACACATCATATATATTAATTCAAGAAAATTTATCTGTTCGAAATTTTAAAGACAAGAGAAAAAATAATTGTAATTCTGATTAATTTTAAATGTTTTATCTTGAAAAAATTATAAAATCAGATATTTCTATAATAGAAACTTTATGAATAAAGCTTAGGGTAAAATAAATGAAATATAAAATATCCATATTATTTTTATTGCCTTTTTTTATCATATCTTGCCTTTCATTACCTGCATATTCTCAGCAGGATGAAAAAAAATCATCTGCTCAAGAATCAAAAAAATTGACTCTTGTGCAGGCAATTATGTGTGAAGGTGTGCAGGACTTCAAACCCTGGAATCAGGCGATTGTTTTTTCAATAATAATCGGTAAAATCTCCTGTTTTACTTCTTTTGATCCTGTCCCTGAAAAAACTTATATATACCATAACTGGTATTACAGAGATAATCTCAGTAAGCAGATGAAGCTGTTCCTTCAGCCTCCCAGCTGGTCAACCTTTAGCAGTATTCAATTCCGAGAAGCTGATAAGGGTCTTTGGCGCGTTGAGGTTACTGATCCTGAGGGAAATATTTTTCACGTTTTAAGATTTAGTATTACGGAATAGTCAATAATGAATGAGCTTTTGCTTTTTCTTTCAAGTATTAGATGGCAGGATGTTGTTGATGTCACGCTAAACAGCTACATTCTTTTCCGGCTTTATGTACTTTTCAGAGGAACCACTACATTTCGGGCACTT
>JAHIKR010000147.1 GCA_018897415.1 Pseudomonadota bacterium | reverse complement strand
GACACCTAATTGCTTAAAACTGGCTGTTTTTTATCCATTTAGCTTTTTCAAAACCAGCGTGCTTTCGACTACCATCCATATTTCAAGTAGAAAAACTGCCAGCCCTATAAATAACAGTAGCCAGTCCGAAGTAATAAAGAATTTATTAAGATTGATCAGCATAGCCCATCCGGTTATGAACAGCATAAATACCATGGGTATCATGGTATAACTGAGTTGTATTTTTTTACGGGCAAGGTACACAGTTATTACTAACAGCGCCAGTCCTGCCAGAAGCTGATTAACAGATCCAAAAAGGGGCCAAAGAGTAAGTGCTCCCTTCCCACTGCCATTGTAAAATGCAAGAGCAAGCGCGGTTCCAACTGCAATAATAGTAGCCGGATGTTTTTTGGAAAAAGCCGGCATTTTCCAGGCCAGGCTTAATTCGGAAATTATATATCGCTGTAATCTGGTGGCTGTATCAAGGCTGGTTGCAGCAAATGAAACAACAAAAACACCCATTATTGTTATTGTTAGATTGTATGGGATGCCGATTTTTTCAATCATATTAGCTGAACCGGTCACAAATGCACCTATCTTTGATCCAAGTCCGGCAGCGGCAGCCCAGCTTGAGTAATGCTGAGCAAAGGCGGCAGCACCGACAAATGTTTCTCCTCCTTTGCTTATACCTATTGCTAATCCTGCACCACATGAAATAAGGACAAGAACGGCAAGCATGCCTTCCATAAGCATACCGCCAAAGCCGATAGAAAGCGAGTTGGTTTCATTATCACATTGCTTGGATGAAGTGCCTGAAGAAACCAGAGAATGGAAGCCGGATATTGCACCGCATGCAACTATGACAAAAATCATAGGCAGAATAGGTGGAGCTCCCTGAGGCATAAGATTAACCGCAGGTGCTACTATAATTGGTCTTGTAATCATTATGCCGATAGCGAGCAGACACATTGCAATGATTAACTGGTGGGAGTTAATGTAATCTCTGGGTTGCAGCAGGGTCTGAACAGGCAATATAGATGCAATATAGGCATAGATTAGCAGCACAACTACCCACAAGGCTACCGGGCTTATGCCGAACATGGCCGGCATCTTAACAGGGAAATTAGCACCTATTATCATAGTAAGATACATCAGTGTCACAGCGATGATGCTTATTGGAAAAGGAGAAGAGCCTTTTTTGTAAATCATGTGTCCGAGCCAGACGGCAATGGGGATCTGAAGCCAGACAGGAATTACAGACTGGGGATACATGTTGAAAACAAGTGCTATGACTACCCCAAAAATAGCTACAACTATTAAAAGCTCCAAGAAAATTATTAATAAAAAAAGAGTGCGCACTCTTTGATTGATAACATCTGAAGCAATATCACCGATACTGCGTCCCTGATTACGCAGGGAAATTACCAGTGCTCCGAAGTCATGCACGGCCCCCATAAAAATAGAACCTAAAAGTATCCATATCAATGCAGGAACCCAGCCCCAGATAATAGCAATTGCGGGACCCACGATCGGACCTGTACCTGCAATAGAAGTAAAATGATGCCCAAAGAGGATTTGTTTCTTGGAGGGAACAAAATCAACATTATCCTGAAACTCCCTGCTTGGACAAAGTGTTTCAGGATTAAGTTTGAAAATTTTTCGCCCTAAAAACTTACCGTAAGTATGATAGGCTATTATATACAAAGCTGCCACGCCAGCGGCTAAAAACAGTGAGTTCATAACTTTTCTTATATCCTGATAATCTTGTGTATCCTGTCAAAAAAAGAAATCCTTATACTATTTAATTATCCTTCCGATCTGGTTATTCGAATATTTGAACCATTTGAAACGGTTTTAAACTGGGTTGAGTCACCTATTATGCGACCAAAAATATTGACCGGGCTGTAGGCACGAGGTTTTTCGTCCCTGCTTACCGGTGTTGGGCCGAAAAAAATGCAGAACGCAGGGCCAGAAGGCCAGTAGCCAAGGTCACCGACTTCTACTTCGGCTCTGGCATCATTCTCCAAATCGAGCTCCAGT
>JAHIKR010000146.1 GCA_018897415.1 Pseudomonadota bacterium | reverse complement strand
GCAAAATACGAATATCGAAATCCGAAACTCGAAACAAATACGAATACCAAATCAGAAAATGACCAAAACTAAGCAGGGGCCAGGCGCGCCGAGCCCTTACTGGGAATCAGTGGTTTTTGTTATTGGAGCATTTGTATTTTTTGTCATTGTTTCGCATTTCGTGCTTCGGATTTCTATTTTAATCTCTCCCTAATTTCTACTTTCCAATTTCAAGTTTGAAGCCGTGAACGGTTACCTATTTCCCTGCTCGACCATTTTTCTACTCAACCACTCAACCGTTTTCCCATAAGCTCTGTATAGACAGAGCCGGTTGATTTCAGATCGCTTTTAAACAAAAAGATTTTGTCGGCAATGAATAATTCTGATTCAAATCTCTCAAATTTTTTCATTGCATCCAAGAGTTTTTTGGGATCAATTTTCCCCTTTATTCTGCCAAGTGTCAGATGCCCTCTAAATGGTCTTTTTTCCCTGGGGAATCCGAGCTCTTCTAAATTTTCTTCAATGTCATTTTGTATGCCGGTAAGTTTTTCAATCTCCCCTGTAAGCCCCACCCATATAACGCGTGGACGTTTAATGCCGGGGAATACACCTGCACCTTTTACTGCAAGTGATATGGGAGCATGACCGTTAATAGTATTTATTATTGATTCACCGACCTTTTCAATATCAGTATAATTAATATTTCCTAAGAATTTAAGTGTAAGGTGAATCTTTTCCGGATTAACCCATCTTACCTTAAAAGCATAAGATTTAATATCTTCCTGAATTTTTCTGATGGATGATATTATGTTTTTCGGAAGCTTGAAAGCTATGAAAGTTCGTATGGTATCAGGCATTTGGCAGCGTAAATTGTGGTTCACAAAGAGTAAATTTTTCTTTGGAAATCCAGTTTTTCAACGTTTCAGCGATCTCACGAGCCCTAACCACGCTGGAAAGCGGTACGGCTGGAACCATTTCGCCTTTAAACTTTATTGAACCGCTTTTAAGTTCAGCATAACTGACCTGTCCGTAACTTTTTGAGATTCCGTTAGGATAATCATACCCATAATCTACAATCTGAGTAAATATCTCTTCATCAGAAACAGCAGTGTACTTAACAATTTCTTCGTTTAATATGGGAATCGGTATGCCCAAACCCACTGATAGCGAACATCCATAACCCTGGATGCTCACTCCGACGAGCCACCCTGGGCTCATTTTTTTCAAATCTCCCATTACCCAAATAGTTCCGGCAGGCGAAACAGGAACACCTGTTCTTGTCCTTTTTGCAGAGGGGTTGTGCTGAGTGCCGTGCCAGGTTACATAGCCTGTCGCTCCGCCAAGAAAGATCTTGGTTCCAAGACCGATTGTTTTGTAGTAAGGGTCGTTTAAAAGAGGGCTCAATTGTCCTGCAGAGCAATAGTTTACGTTGCCGGCTTTGGGCTTGAGAGTTCCCATGTAGGTGTAAACAGTTTTCTTCGTCAGATTTACTGCGCAGTTATAATTCTGATACCCATTTCTAGGATTGCAAAGAACGGCGTCGGGAAGTGTGTGCAGAGTTATATCTTTTTCGATCATCTGGTTAGGATAGCATGATGTTCCATATGATACCGCCTTTAAATGCACCTTTTTTTTTGCGACCAGATCCTGTATAACATGACCTCCGCCATATTTAAATTCACCCGGGTAAACCTTGTTTAAAGGATCATCCTCGCACAATTCTGTGGCACCTATAAAGCAATCTACAGCAGCCAGTCCGGCATACGCAGGAACCTTGTTAAGCCATACTTTTGAGGCTTTTATACCTGGCACAGATTGTCCGAAATTAATAAAAGCTCCTGAAGAGCACATGGGAGAAAAAGTTCCTGTTGTTACAACATCAACACGTCTTGCGGCTTCAACAGCACCTTCTGTTTTAACGATATCGATTATTTCTTCTGCTGTAACTACAACGACGTCACCTGATTTGATCTTTTCGTTGATCTCCTGATATGTCTTATTAATTTTGTGTTTTTTCACCATAGGATTCCTTTATGGATTGAATATTGAAGAATGAAGATTGAAGATTTGTGGAATCGCTCCTGCCCGCCATCGGCTTCGCCTTCAGGCGAGGCGGGCGGGTAAAATTAACAGAATTCCTTCATTATTCAATCTTCAATCTTCATTAGCGTTGTCTATCTTGCTTGAAACATTATTTTTTATCCATGCCATATCCCACCATTCAACAGGATTTACAAAAGTATTATGGATAATAATGCTGTAATGGAGATGGTCACCGCCAGCCAGCCCTGTGATGCCGGTACGGCCTATGATTTCACCTTTAGAGACCATCTGTTTTTCTTCTACATCATAACTGCTTAAATGAGCATACATGCTGTGCAGCCCAAAACCATGATCAATAATTATAGTTTTTCCGTAGATACCTATTGATCCGGCAAAAACAACTTTTCCTTTGTTGGCTGCCGGAACCGGCGAATGTGCAATTGATGCGAGATCTATACCAAGATGAATCTGACGGTCAATTATTTTGTTTTTATATTTATAAACGCGATTATCGGCAAAACCCGCTTTGTTTGCCGATTTTGGAAGCCTTAAGAATACTTCGTCCCAGTATAAAACCTTGTCGGTCTTTTCAGCTAATTCAATTATTTTATTGTAACTGTCCTTTCTTATATCACGGTTGACCTTAAGAAATTTGTCTTTTATTGTTAATTCAGCACGTTCCTGGATATAAATATCAAATTCAGGCATTTTCTGGTTTAAAAATTTGTCGGAAATATCGATAACATCTTTTTTGAAGATTTTTGTTTTTATATAGTAATTGAAGCCTGCCTTTGATTCGTTACCTGCATGGTCAATTGCTTTAACAAAGATCTTAGTTCCGGGCTTCTGCTTATGATTTAGAGCAAAAAAGGCCATGAAAATATTTTTATCTTGAAAATGTCCAGAATGACCAGGGAAAAAATTCTCTTCAACATAAACTCCACTTTTAGGGCATTGTTCTGATAATTTATATATTACGAGACAAGCCCCGCCCTGGCTTATATTGTGAAATCTGCTTATAACTTCTATTTCCGGCGGTTTTGTGTCGATAATTATGTTCTTTTCCAGATATGTTCTGTTCCCTTTAAACCAACGCCGCCAGGAAAAATCACACGCAACAATACGCAGGATAGCTTCGCCGTCTTTTATTCCCCTTTTTTCCGGATCTATATTAACCTTAAGGAGCTCTTCATGTTTAATGCCTCCGCCAATAAGACCTTTAGCTGGGAAATCCTTTTCGAGTAAAACAGTTTCTTTGCCATTTTGTAAAAGGCCTATCCATATCCTTCTCAGGCCACTTTTTATATCTGCAACTGAGATTGAAAGCTCTTGAGAGGTTCCTATTGTATGAGATAGAAGATCCAGCTTAATGGATGGCTTGCCGCCCTCAAGCCTGCTAATCAAGAACCATGCAACTGGGATGGCAAGAATAATGCATAATAGTATAATAAGCTGCTGTTTTGGTTTTTTTTCTTTAGTTCTCAATATATTACAACTACTTTCCCTTATTAATTTTAAAAAAACAATAACAGTTAAAAAGGCTGTAATCAAGGCAAAGTTTTTCGTTTCTTGACTTTTAAGTATGTGCGCGATAAATATTTGTAACCGTTCACGGCTTCAAACTTGAAATTAGGGAGAGATTAAAATAGAAATTGGAAATTGGAAATTGGGAAGAACAGTACAAAAGCATGAAGGCCAAATTTCCAATTTCCAATTTCAACGTTCCGTGAACGATTACAAAAAACCTATGGGAGAAATTTACCTAAACTTATGAAACATATAGTAAAAGTTGATGATATATTGATTGGTCAGGCCTCACCTCTTGTTCTGATTTCAGGTCCATGCGTGGTAGAGGATTATGATACTACTTTTGAGATAGCATCATATCTTAAAAAACTTACTCGGCAGTTGGATATACCATTTATATTCAAGGCCTCATATGACAAAGCCAACCGGACATCTATTAATTCATACAGGGGGCCGGGGCTGATAGACGGCCTTAAGATTCTTGAAAATATTAAGAAGGAGCTTGACCTAAAGATACTTTCAGACGTTCACAGTATAAATGAGGTGTCAAGGGCGGCAGACATTCTGGATATTATACAGATACCTGCCTTATTGTGCAGACAGACCGATTTTGTCTTAGAGGTTTCGAGAACAGGAAAACCAATCAATATTAAAAAGGGTCAATTCCTTGCACCATGGGATATTGCGAATGTTGTGGAAAAGGTTGTTTCAACTGGGAACAGACAGATTATGATTACGGAAAGAGGGACGATGTTTGGTTATAACAATCTTGTCGTCGATTTCCGTGGCTTAAAGATAATGCAGGATACAGGGTGGCCGGTGATATTTGATGCAACGCACAGTGTTCAACTTCCAGGAAGCGCAGGAACAAGTTCCGGGGGGCAGCGTGAATTTGCACCAGTTCTTGCAAGAGCTGCGGTTGCGGCAGGAGCGGACGGGATTTTTCTGGAAGCACACACAGACCCTGACAGGGCGCTTTGTGATGGGCCCAATTCATTAAAAATAGATTCGCTTAAGGGACTTCTTTTACAGCTTAAAGCTATACGAGAGGCATTAGCCGTGAACCTCTGAACCTTTGAACCAGGCAAAGAGAATATTGAACGGCAGAGTAAAGCGTTTTTTGAACGTCGAACAGCGAACAGCGAACATCGAACGTTGAACATCGAATGATGAAATCGCTCCTGCCCGCCATCGGCTTCGCCTTCAGGCGAGGCGGGCGGGTCGCTCCGCCGGTTTATAAATTGGCAGAATACCTTATTCAAAATTCGACGTTGGACGTTCGATGTTCGATGTTCATAGCCTTTTAGCTTGGGCTACGGGTGGTAGGTGATTTTTTACAGGAAAGATTATTTATGACTTATACGGATTCTGAGATAGAAAATAAACTGAAAAAGATCAAACTCCTTCTACTTGACGTTGACGGTGTGCTCACTGATGGAAGTATAATTTACAATGACAACTCTGAAGAAACAAAAGTCTTTAATGTCAAGGATGGTCTTGGTATAAGGCTTTTAATGGAAGCAGGTATTAATGTGTGCATAGTAACCGGCAGGAGTTCAAAAGCGCTTTATCACCGTTGTAAGAATCTTGGTATTACAATGGTATTTGATGGTGTAAGAGATAAGGCTGCTGTGCTGGATATTATCTCTGAACAAGCAGGCGTTTTCCCTGGAGAAATAGCATTTATCGGTGATGATTTACCTGATCTGCCGCTTATGAGAAATGTTGAACTCTCTATAGCAGTAGCTGATTCTCACAAGGTAGTGTTGGAAAGAGCATGCATGGTAACTTCTGCAAAGGGCGGAGCCGGGGCTGTTAGAGAAGTCTGCGAAGCAATTCTTAAAGCTCAAGGACTCTGGGATAAAATTCCATTAGTGGCTGAATGGCTGAACGGTTAGGCTTTTTGTGAAAAACAAAAATCCCAGAAAATTGAAGTTCTTTTTAATTTCAATTATTATTATTTTATTAGGCATTATAATCGCGGTTTTTTTATTGTATCGCAGCATTTTAGATGAAACTGCCGAATTTAAATCTGCGATACAGAGCGCGGCAAAAATGTCGTTAGGCAAGGTTCATCACACTGCAACGCGCGATGGAGTAATTGAATGGAACCTGGATGCAAGCTCAGCCATGCTGCTTGATGAAAAAAAGCAGTTGATATTAGATGACCTTTCTGTAGTTTTTTATATGAAAGACGGGAAAGAAGCCCACCTTACAGCAGCAAAGGGATTTTTACATACAGATTCAAATGACATTGAAGTTACCGGTAATGTTGTGGTAAGAAGTAATAGTTATGTGCTTAAAACCGAAAAATTGAATTACGAGCATAACCGTCGTATACTTTTTTCAAATGTTCCTGTGGAAATAAGCAGTGATTCGGAAAAATTAACGGCAGATTCAATTTTTTTCAATATAGATACAAAAAGAACTATGCTTGAGGGAAATGTAAAGGGGGCTTTCAGTGAAAATATTAAGTTGTAAAAACTCATATGGTCAAATTTTGTCCTATCTTCTCAATAAATTGGGGCAAATGCTTTGGTGCACCAATTTTGTCTGGATTCCCGCTTTCGCGGGAATGACGGACAATAAGACCCGATTGTCATTCCCGCGAAGGCGGGAATCTATGAGTCAATGCCCAGGATCATTGAGATGTTACATTTTGTCTGTTCTGACTGCGACAGTTATAATTATGGCTGGTTTTATGGTAAGCTTTGCTTTTGCCGAAGGAGAAGATTTAAAAGAGAATAAAAAGGTTTATATTACAGCAGACAAGCTGATAGCAGATAGCGGGGCAAAATGCGCTGAATTTATTGGCAATGTCAGAGCTGTTCAGGAGGATTCAGTTATTACTGCCGACAGGCTTAAGATTTTTTATAAAAAAGTTGAAAATAACAGCTTGATTTCGGATGAAGGGTCGATAGAAAAAATCGTTTCAAGCGGCAATGTAAAAATAAATTTTGAAGACAAAGTTGCTGTTGCGCAACATGCAGTATATACAAGTGAAACAGGCGTTCTTGTATTAACCGGTCCGAATTCAACGGTCACGAGCGGAACTAATTTTGTTTCCGGTGAAAAAATAACTATTTACAGAGCTGAAGACCGTATGACTGTTGAAAGCGGTAATAAAGAGCGTGTTGAGGCTCTTTTTTATTCCAAAGAAAAGGGAATAGAATAAGTAACCTTGAACCCTGAACCCTGAACCTTTGAACCCGTAAACGGTTACTAATATGTCAGTTTTATCTGTAAAAAATCTGGTCAAGATATATAATGGAAGATGTGTTGTAAATTCTGTTAGCCTCAGCGTAAAAAGCGGTGGGGTTGTTGGTCTTCTCGGTCCAAATGGTGCGGGGAAAACAACTACTTTCTATATGACTATCGGCATGATAAAATCTGATAAAGGTCAGGTTTTTCTTGATGATGAGGATATTACATATTGTCCAATGTATTTGAGGGCGCGTAAAGGCATGGGTTATTTACCTCAGGAAGCTTCGGTATTCAGAAAGCTTACAACAAAACAGAATATCATGGCTATTCTTGAAATCCTTCCTATTTCAAGATCGGAGCAGGAGGAACGCGCAAACATGCTTTTGGAAGAGCTGGGCATAAAAAATCTTGCAGACCAAAAGGCCAACCTTCTTTCAGGAGGCGAGAGGCGGCGATTGGAAATCTCGCGGGCGCTTGCAACAAATCCTTCATTTATACTTCTTGATGAACCTTTTGCGGGTATAGATCCTTTGGCAGTAATTGATATTAAAAATATTATAGAACACCTTAAAAATCGGGGTATTGGAATACTTGTTTCAGATCATAATGTAAGGGAAACACTTGAAGTATGTAACAAGGCGTATATATTAAGTGACGGGAAGGTAGTTGAATCCGGATCTCCGGAAAAAATAGCTGCAAGCGAAACAGCCCGTCGCATATATCTTGGAGACGAATTCAAATTATAAAATGGCACTTGAATTAAGACAACAACTGAAATTAACACAGCAGCTTATAATGACTCCACAGCTCCAGATGTCAATTAAGCTTTTGCAGCTTTCCAGGCTGGAACTTATGGAAGCAATCCGTCAGGAACTCGAGGAAAATCCTGCACTGGAGGAGGTTCAGGAATTTGCCGATGAAGAATCGCGGACAGATCAATCTGAGGCTGCATCTGATGATACGCCTACGGTAAAAGAAGTCGAAATAGAAGAAAAAATTAATGATACTATTGACTGGAACAATTATATTGATGAATACAATTCGACCGGAAGAATTGTTTTTGAGACCGAGAAAAGAGATATCCCAAGTTTCGAGTCATTTGTAGCTCGTAAAGAATCTTTGAATGAACATCTCCTCTGGCAACTGCTTATGACCTTTCCAACGGAGGAGGAAGAAAAGATTGGAAGCCTGATAATAGGAAACCTTAACAAAGATGGTTATCTTGATATTCCTGTTGAAGAACTTATCAACACGAGCGGTTCTTCATCCAATAAAGTTAATCAGGTATTATCACTAATAAAGACATTTGATCCAATAGGTGTCGGCGCAAGCGATCTAAAAGAATGTCTGCTGATACAGGCAAAGCATTTTAAACTGGATAATACTATAGTTGCGGAAATCATAAATAAGCATCTTAGTCATCTTGAAAACAAAAATTACAAGGTCATTGCCAGGGCCTTAAGGGTTAATATCCAGGAGGTTATTTCGGCCGTAACTATTATAAAAGAATTTGAGCCGAAGCCAGGACGGACTTTCAGCGTTGAAGAGCCTCAATATATTAACCCCGATATTTTTGTTTATAAATTAGAAGATGGTTTTTTGATATTACTGAATGATGATGGTATCCCAAGACTTCATGTAAGTTCATTTTATAAGCAGTTCATAAATCGTGGCGGGAAACTTTCGGGCAAAGCAAAAGAATACCTGCAAGATAAGATACGTTCGGCGACCTGGTTGATAAAGAGTATTCAGCAACGCCAGAAAACCATCTATAGAGTGATGGAAAGCATATTGAAGTTTCAGCGGGAATTTTTTGAAAAGGGGATAGCACACTTAAAGCCTATGGTGTTAAGAAATGTTGCACAGGACATAGGTATGCATGAATCGACAATCAGCAGAGTTACAACAAACAAGTATGCTTATACCCCGCAGGGTCTTTTTGAATTGAAATATTTTTTTAATAGTTCTATTGATCGTATCAATGGTGATGCAATAGCTTCTGTCAGCGTCCAGGAAAAAATTAGACAGATTATTTTAAACGAGGATGCAAGGAAACCGTATAGTGATGATAAAATTACAAAACTTTTAAAAGAATCAAACATAAATATTGCGAGGAGGACGGTAACTAAGTATCGGGAAGTGATGAAACTTCTGTCATCCAGCAAACGCAAACAATTTTAGGGAGGTTTTTAGCATGCAGACATCTGTAACTTTTAAAAATCTTGATCCTTCTGAAAATTTAAAAACATATGTTCAAGATAAGCTTAATCGCTTTGATAAATTTCTTTATAATCCAGCAGAAGCTAACGTTGTTCTTTCGGTTGAGAAGTTCCGCCATATAGCTGAAATCAATATTATTGGTGACAGGCTTAATATAAATGGCAAAGAAGAAACGGTTGATATGTATTCAGCCATTGATATGGTTTTAGGCAAGCTTGAGAAACAGATTAAGAAAAACAAGCAGAAAAACAGAGAACGAAGAAGTGGAACAAAAGCCAGGACGAAAGACGTTATTGCTGAAGATATCGTCCCTATGGATTTCGAAACCACAAAACAGATAAAGGTCAAAAATATCGAATATAAGCCGATGGATGTTGAAGAAGCGGTTATGCAGATGGACCTTTTGAACGATAATTTCCTTGTGTTCACAAATGCAAGGACAGAAAAAGTTAATGTCTTATATCAACGCAGGGACGGCCACTACGGTTTGATAGAACCCATCAGCTAACGGTGGACAGTGGACAGCGAACAGTGGACAGTGGCCAGTGGACAGTGGTCAGTGGACAGTGGTCGGTGGTCAGTGGACAGTGGTCGGTGGTCAGTGGACAGTGGTCAGTGGACAGTGGTCGGTGGTCAGTGGACAGTGGCCCGTTGTCTATCTGATCACTAACCACTGACAACTGACCACTAACATAGGTGGATATGATATGAAGATTCTTGATGTTTTGTCTAAAGAAGCAATTCTTTCTGACTTGAAATCACTTGACAAAAAAGGAGTTATTGAAGAACTGGTAATTCCTGTGGCCCGTATTGCCGGTGTTAATAAGGAGGAAATTGTTCGGGTTCTTATGGAGAGGGAAAGACTTGGCAGCACTGGCATAGGTGCAGGTATTGGAATCCCTCATGGTAAAATGAGAGATCTTAAGTCACTGGTTGTTAGTTTTGGCTTAAGCCGTCAAGGAGTTGATTTCGAGTCTATAGATGGCCGACCTGCCCATATCTTTTTTCTTCTTGTAACGCCGGAGAATTCTACTGGTCTTCATTTAAAGCTGCTTGCCCGAATTTCCAGAATTCTAAAAAATGATCCATTTAAGGAGAGGTTGTTAAGTGCCGTTGACAGTGATGAAATCTTTTCCATCATCAAAGAGGAGGATGATGAATTTTAAACAATACCGCTGATTAAAGTGAAAGACTTAAAGATAATTATTATTACAGGGGTTTCGGGCTCTGGAAAGAGTACAGCAATCGCGGCATTTGAGGACGCAAATTTTTATTGCGTAGATAACATGCCGGTTGCTCTTCTTCCCAAGTTCCTGGAATTGCCAATAGAAAAGAATGGCTCTGAAATTGCGGGGCTTGTCTTTGTAATGGATCTGCGCGAGAAAGGATTTCTTTCCAAATATTTATCTGTTTTCGAATCCATCAGGCAAAAAGGATACAATTTTGAAATACTCTTTCTTGAGGCAGATGAAAAAATATTATTACAGCGTTACAGTCAAACAAGGAGACAGCATCCTCTATCCCAGAACAAAAGCCTTCTCGATGGGATAAGAGCTGAGAAGGAGCAATTGAAAGACCTTAGAGAAAAAGCTGACAGAATTATCGATACTTCCCACTATAATGTTCACGAGCTGAAGTCTATTATCTTCAATATTGCACAGAAAAGCAGGAAACTGGTAGCAATGAGGATAAATATCCAGTCCTTTGGTTTTAAATATGGCACTCCTCATGGTGCCGACCTTATTATAGATGTCCGTTTTCTTGCAAATCCGTATTTTGTACCTGAGTTGAAAGATTTAGATGGTGAAGCTGAAGACGTTAAAAATTTTGTTTTGAATAATAAGGAAACTCCTATATTTCTTGAGAAGTATCTGGATTTACTTGATTATTTAATGCCTTTATATGAAAAAGAAGGAAAGGCCTATTTAAACATCGCAATTGGTTGTACAGGTGGTCGGCATCGCTCTGTCACTATTGCGCAAACCATATATGAACATATTAATAAACAGGGTAAACAGGTTGGGATTACACATCGAGATATAAGACAGTAACAGTTTTAGCCGCGGAGAGCAAAGAGCAGAGAGCGGAGAGCAGAGAGCAGAGAGCAAAGAGCAGAGAGCAAAGAGCAGAGAGCAAAGAGCAAAGAGCAGAGAGCAGAGAGCAGAGAGCAAAGAGCAGAGAGCAGAGAGCAAAGAGCAGAGAGCAGAGAGCAAAGAGCAAAGAGCAGAGAGCAGAGAGCAAAGAGCAAAGAGCAAAGAGCAGAGAGCGGTGTCTTTGGCCTAAATTATCATCGCACCATTTTTTCTTAAACCTGAAAAGGAGTTTTATGATAGGTATAGTTATAACTGCACACTGTAATCTTGGAGAGGCATTTATAGATGCAGCAGAGTTCATTCTTGGAAAAAGGCCTGAGGCCATGGTATCGGTTTCAGTAGATCTGAACGAAAACGCTGAAGTTCTCCGTAAAAAAATTGCCGAAGGAATAAAAAAAGTCGATCAGCAAAAAGGTGTATTAATTCTTACAGATATGTTTGGAGGAACTCCTTCTAATTTAAGCTATTCATTTCTTGAAGAAGGGAATGTGGAAGTATTATCCGGTGTAAATCTTCCTATTTTGATAAAAGCGGTTAATATTCGAGATGATGAGGATCTAATTGGCCTTGCGGTAAGCTTGGAGGCTTTTGGCAAAAAGAGTATATCTCTGGCAAGTGGAATTTTAAAAGGAAACAAGCGAAGATAAATTTTATTGTAAAAGTTCACCACGGAAGGACACGGAGTTTCACTGAAAATTGTAAACAAGTAGATTCCGAGCCGATCTCTTGGCAGAAAACAAGATCATAAAAAAAATAACAAATCAGAACGAAGCCCAATTGATCAATTATTTCAAAATAATTTGTTTGAGAGTAAGTCTATTGATAATTTAGTGTAATTCCGTGAAAATCCGTGGTGAACTATTACTATTTATTGAGGTTTTAAACAATAATAAGGAATATTATGAAGATTAAATTAGGAATAAACGGTTTTGGAAGGATTGGGAGATTAATATTCAGGGCCGCAATGAATCATCCTGATGTTGAGGTTGTGGCT
>JAHIKR010000145.1 GCA_018897415.1 Pseudomonadota bacterium | reverse complement strand
GGCGTTTAGAGATATTTCTTTTCTATTGAGACCGTCCCACCTTAAACTGCTGGCAAATATTGTCGATGACCCTGAGAGTTCCGATAATGACAAATATGTTGCACTTGAGATGCTGAAAAATGCGGTTATTTCTGCAGAAGGTATATTCCCTATGTGCCAGGACACAGGAACAGCTATTATAACATGTAAAAAAGGGCAGCATGTCTGGACAACTTCCTCTGATGAGGAGGCTCTATCAAGGGGTGTTTTTAATGCTTATACAAAAAACAATCTTCGTTATTCACAATTAGCTCCCTTAACCATGTATGACGAAAAAAATACAGGTTGCAATCTTCCTGCACAAATTGAGCTGTATGCAACACAGGGAGATGAATATAATTTTCTTTTTATTGCAAAAGGAGGAGGATCTGCCAATAAAACTTATCTTTACCAGGAAACAAAAGCCATTTTGGAACCAGATAGACTTATAAGCTTTATGAAGAGCAAGATGAAGTCCCTTGGAACTTCTGCATGCCCTCCCTATCATCTTATTTTTGTGGTGGGAGGAACTTCTGCTGAAGCTAATCTAAAGGCAGTTAAAATAGCTTCGGCAGGATATCTTGACAGCCTTCCTTACACAGGGAACGAATTTGGGCGGGCATTCAGAGATCAGGAACTTGAGGCTGAGTTGCTTGGGATATCTCGTAGCCTCGGTATAGGAGCGCAATTCGGAGGCAAGTATTTTTGCCATGACATAAGAGTGATACGCCTTCCGCGTCATGGAGCATCCTGCCCAATTGGTCTTGGCGTTAGTTGCAGCGCTGACAGAAACGTAAAAGCAAAGATTACAAAGGGGGGAATTTTTTTAGAAAAACTTGAGACCGATCCGGAGAGGTATTTGCCGAAACCTGGTCGGAAAGATAATAATGCGGTTAATATTGATTTGAACAAATCAATGGATGAGATACGTAGCATTTTAAACAGATATCCTGTTTCAACACGCCTCTTGCTTACGGGTAAACTTGTTGTTGCAAGAGATATAGCCCATGCAAGAATAAAGGAGCGAATCGAAAGAGGTCATGGCCTTCCTGAATATTTCAAGAAACATATTATTTATTATTCAGGCCCGGCAAAGACCCCTGAAGGCTGTCCTTCCGGTTCCTTCGGGCCTACCACATCAGGACGTATGGATCCATATGTACCACTTTTTCAGGAGCATGGGGGGTCTTTAGTTATGCTGGCAAAAGGAAACAGATCCAGAATTGTGACAGAATCATGTAAAAAACACGGTGGATTTTACCTCGCCTGTATAGGCGGAACTGCAGCCAGGCTGGGTAAAGAGTGTATAACGGATATTGAAACCATTGAATATCCCGAGCTTGGCATGGAGGCTGTCTTTTTGATTACTGTCAAGGATTTTCCTGCATTCATAATAATAGATAATAAAGGCAAGGATTTTTATGAGCAATTTATTATTTAAATGGCATTCATTTTTTCAAGGCAACTTTTTTCTTTACATACGACTTAAAATAATTTATAGTTATCAGAAATTTATAAACTCAGTTTTATGTAACATTAACTGGCTGTACGTAAGCTGCCAGAATTTTTTGGTTCTCATAATTTTTACGTTTAACAAAGGAGTGGTTTTATGGCGAAGCAAATGAAAACAGTCGATGGAAATACAGCCGCTGCACATGTGGCATACGCAATGAGCGATGCCGCTGCTATTTATCCAATTACTCCTTCTTCCCCCATAGGAGAAATTGCGGATGAATGGTCAGCCAAAGGCCTAAAAAACATATTCGGGCAAAACTTAATGATACGTCAGCTTCAATCAGAAGCCGGCGCGGCAGCAACTGTGCATGGCTCTTTAGCCTCAGGAGCCTATACCTCAACTTTTACGGCTTCACAGGGACTTCTTTTGATGATCCCCAATATGTACAAGATAGCAGGAGAACTTTTGCCAGGTGTTTTTCACGTTACTGCACGTGCGATTGCAGGGCACGCTCTTTCGATTTTTGGTGACCATCAGGATGTTATGGCTGTCCGCCAGACAGGTTTTTCTCAACTGGCTTCTGCTTCGGTGCAGGAAGTAATGGATCTTGGGTTAGTTACACATCTTTCGGCCATCGAGGCAAGTCTTCCTTTTATACATTTTTTTGACGGTTTTCGTACTTCCCATGAAATCCAGAAGATCGAAATGATCGATTATGATGATATGGCAAAATTGGTTAACTGGGATGCTGTAAAGGCATTCCGCGCCAGAGGTACTAACCCGGAAAGGCCTGAGCTCAGAGGCACGGCCCAGAACCCGGATATATACTTTCAGAACAAGGAGGCAGCCAACCCTTATTATCTTAAGATTCCTGCGATTGTTGATAAATACATGAAAAAGGTCAGCGACTTAACTGGTCGCAAGTACAAACTTTTTGATTATGCTGGTGATCCAAATGCTGAAAGGATCATAATCTCTATTGGTTCATCCTGTGAAACCATAGAGGAAGTCGTTGATTACCTAGTAGCCAGGGGAGAGAGAGTAGGCTTGGTTAAAGTACGTTTATACCGTCCTTTTTCAAAAGAGCATCTTTTTGTGGCCATACCTGCCACTGCTGATAGAATTACTGTTCTCGACCGCACAAAAGAGTCAGGTGCGATTGGGGATCCTCTTTATTTAGATGTCTGCACGGCCTTTATGGAGCGTGGAGATATGCCTGTTATAATTAACGGCCGATATGGGCTTGGATCCAAAGAATTCAACCCAAGCATGGCCAAGGCCGTATTTGACAACATGAATTCTGCTGGCCCTAAGAATCACTTTACCGTTGGAATTATTGATGATGTAACAAACACTTCCCTTGAAGTTGAAGAGGGTTTCGATGTTGCTCCGGAAGGAACTGTACAGTGCAAATTCTGGGGTCTGGGTGCTGATGGAACGGTTGGAGCAAACAAGAGCGCAATCAAAATTATTGGTGATAACACCGATATGTTTGCTCAGGCTTATTTTGCCTATGATTCCAAAAAATCCGGCGGCGTTACAATGTCTCATTTACGTTTTGGCAGGACACCCATTAAATCTACATACCTGATAGATTCAGCAGATTATATAGCATGTCACAAATCAAAATACGTGGAAATTTACGATCTTCTCGAGGGCATCAAGAACGGTGGCACTTTTGTGCTCAACTCAAACTGGTCGGTTAAAGATATGGAGAAAAAGCTTCCCGCTCATATGTGCCGCACTATTGCAAGGAAGAAACTTAAGTTCTATAATATCGATGCAGTTAAAATAGCATCTTCGGTGGGTTTGGGCGGCAGGATTAACATGATCATGCAGACTGCATTTTTCAAGCTTGCCAATGTAATTCCGGTTGACGATGCTATTTTATATCTTAAAGATCAGATAAAAAAGATGTTTAGCAAAAAGGGTGATAAGATTGTCAACATGAATTTT
>JAHIKR010000144.1 GCA_018897415.1 Pseudomonadota bacterium | reverse complement strand
TATTTGTTATATTGCAAAATGGTCCTGCCCATAGATTTAATTTTTTTTGTTCCTTAAAAAAGGCCATCTGCCATGGAATATTCAGGACAAAATTTCGACCACCTTTTTTTAATATAAATTCAATGCTTTTCTTATATTTTTCTTCATGTTCAGGCCATATAACTGGTGGAAGCCACCACCAGATGTTAGACGCAAAGCCATTGGAAAGCTTTTTCTGGAATTCATCATACAGCCAGATTCCAGCCTGATCATGGGATTTTTTCTTGTTCATTTTCCTGAATACATGAATTTCAAATACCCTTGGCTTTTTGTTATATCTCTTTGGAAGTCCGGCATTAAATGTCGAGGAATCAACTCTAAATTCTTGCAGTTTGGACAGTTTATCCTCAACTTTGGCCATCATCTCTCCAAGGGCCTTTTCCCGTCTGTCTAATAGGAAAACAGGAGTTCCTAACGAAACACTTTTTCCTGAAGTCAGCTTAAGATAAAAGCGCCCCTTTTCAGGTACGTATTTGCCAACCCTGTTTACACTATGCCAATGATCATCTTCATATCCTATACGCAAAACATCGCCAGGTAAAAGCTCCTCTATCGGAATAAGATAGGGTTTCCCTTTGGAGCCTTTTATTTTCCCCATATAAAGTCCGGAAGCAGTTTGACCATTTGTATTTACTGGATTATACGGCCTTTGAGTAAGAAAATTATAATGCGTCCCCGTCCTGCCAAGAGCTCTTGATATAAGTTGAAGAGCTGTTTTTTTCATCTGCGGATCGCTTCCATGATCTCTTAATATCTGATAGGCCTTGACTGTGTAGAAAACATAATGTGGACCTTTTTTGCGACCTTCAATCTTCCATGCCCTCACTTCAGGAATAGGCAACAAAATCTTGACAAGCACATCAAGGCTTAAATCCTGACATGAAAAAAATCTTTTTCTTGTTTTTTCCTGAGTATAAAACCTGCGGCATGGCTGAACACATCTGCCCCTGAGCCCGCTTTTGCCGCCCATATAACTGCTCCAGTAACACCTGCCTGAAACCCCGTAACAAAGAGCCCCATGAACAAATACTTCAAGACCAAGACCGCGTGGGCAGGCATTAGCCACAGCCTTAATTTCATCTATACTCAGCTCCCTTGGAACAACCACAAGGTTAACCCCGAGTTTTTTGCGAACAAGCTTCAAAGCCATTGGAAAACTTATATTCGCAAGTGTAGATAAATGCACTTCTCCAGTAAAACCTGTTTGCCTGATTAACTCTATAAGTGACAGATCCTGTATTATAAGGGCATCAGGCTTAGCAAACCTCTCCAACTGATCAAGAAGCCTTCCTGCAACATTAAGATCACCTTGCTTTAACAGCGAGTTGAATGCCACATAGACTTTCGTTCCCATATCATGAGCGAGCTGAATTAGAGGGATAAGTTCTTCAATAGAAAAATTTCTTGCCTCCATTCTAGCGGATAAGATATTAAGCCCGCAATATATAGCATCTGCCCCTGCTGACAGAGCAGCTAAAAATGAGTCTTTGTTCCCGGCAGGAGCTAAAATATTGGGGACAGGTTTTGTCTCTTCTTTCATAAATTTAATACTCTAATTGTAACAATTGAAGATTGAAGATTGAAGATTTGTGGTATCGCTCCTGCCCGCCATCGCAAGCCGTGCTCAATGCTCTTCGTCCTTTTGTTGTCTCGCTCAGGCGAGGCGGGCGGGTCGCTCTATCATTTTAATCCACAGATTACACAAATTTTCGTGAGTTATTGGGTTAAATTCCCCGAAGCTTGCTTCGTTTAGATTGTGAAAATCAGATGCGCTATAGCCTGTAGCTTGCTTGGAGGGTAATTTATTTAAAATCAATAGGATTCCTTCAATATTCAATCGTCAATATTCAATCGTCAATTTGGTTCCGGTTTATCCGGCTTAGAGTTATTATATATCGACAACCTGTTATAATTGCAATAATACAGGTTGCAATTTTTTTAGAAAAATTATAAAAATTATTACTATGCCTACCTATGCTTACAAAGCAATTGCCGCAGATGGTTCGTCAGTTAGTGGAACTGTTGAAGCTGATTCTCAGCCCCTTGCCGCCACGCAGTTGGATAAAATGGAATATATACCAATCTCGATTAGCGAAAAAAAAGGTATGTTTTTAGATGAACTGGCTCTTAAATTAGAACGTGTTAAAATAGATGATTTAATATTTTTTACCAGGCAGTTATATACTATAATAAAAGCAGGCATCCCTCTCTTGGCGGGGCTTAGAGCGCTCGAGCAACAAACTGAAAATAAAAAACTAAAAAAAGTCCTTGGAATTGTTGCAAAAGATGTGGACCGTGGCAAAAGCTTCTCCGAATCTCTTTCACTGCATCCAGATGTCTTTTCTGAACTTTATATAAATATGATTGAGGCTGGTGAAGTGGGTGGCAGTTTAGAAGAAATTTTAGAGAGACTGATTCTTATGATTGAATTCAGTAGAAAAACAGCAAGTAATCTCAAGGCTGCTGTGCGTTATCCAATTATGGTAATATGTTCGCTATGTGCTGCTTTCGGTGTCGTAATTACATTTGTCATACCTAAATTTGCGGTTATTTTTGAAGCCTCCACCGTAGAACTTCCAATTCCTACAAAAATTATGATGTTTATAAATTTCCTGGTGCAAAATTACTGGTATTACGGGGCACTTATAATTGGCTCTCTTGTTGCAGCGTTTTTCTTATATAAACGTCATGAGTCAGGAAGGCTTCAATTAGACTATCTAAAATTAAAAATACCTATCTTAGGCGATGTTTTTCTTAAAGTCTACATGTCAAGATTTTCAAGTATGCTTGAAACTTTATCCAGAAGTGGAACCTCAATCGTTACAGCGCTCGAAGTTGTTTCAAGAACTATCGGAAATGAATATATTGCTCATAAAATCAGGGACATTTCTGAACAGGTAAAGATAGGAAAAGGTATCACTAATTCTTTAAGAGAAAGTAAAATTTTTCCACCTTTAGTCCTCCATATGGTTCTAACCGGCGAAGAAACAGGTGCTCTGGATGATATGCTGGCAGAGATAACCAGCTATTATGAAAGGGAAATAGACTACACTGTCAGCCGCATGTCTTCCTATATCGAGCCGATTTTAACTGTCGGCTTGGGATTAATGGTACTTTTCATTGCTCTTGCCATTTTCCTGCCCTGGTGGAATATGATGGAAGCTTTTAAGGGATAGCGCCCTCCGGGCGAGCTGTTAGCTGTTAAGCTTATCGCTTTTAAATTATAAGCAAAAATACTATTGACACAAAGATTATTAAAAAGTATTTAAAAAAAGTATTTAATAAATAGACAACCAATTTGATTCTAATCCGCAGCCAAGTATTCTAATTTTGTATTGACTCTGCCTTCACTATTGGATAGTCTAATTTTTAATAAAAAATTATAAAATTAATAAGAGGGGGGTCACAAAAATGGGCAATAAAAGAACGGGTTTGTTGAAAAACAAAAAAGGTTTTACATTAATCGAACTTATTATGGTTATTGTTATCCTTGGCATACTGGCAGCAGTTGCCATCCCGAAATATGTTTCTATGAAAACCGATGCGGCTAATGCATCGGCCAGGGGTATTACCGCGGGCTTGAGGGGGGCTGTGAGCGTGCTTTATGCCGAGAATATACTCGGTGGTACCACCGGAGCTGCCTATAATATGATGAGCATAGTTAATAATGCCCAGGTATCCGGAGTAGAAGGGTCTTTGTCAGCAGCCGCTGCCTATACCCTAACTATAGGGGGCAACACCTACACATGGACACTCAGCCCGGCAGTCAACTTACCTACAACGGCAGGAGGCATAGTGTCACAGGTCGCAACCTGGTAAATATGATACTTTACATCCTTTTTCCGTGACCTGTTCACGGAAAAAGGATTTTTCAAAATGAATATTGCCAGAAAATCACTTATTCCTATCTTTCTTTTTGTTGTCTGCCTGATCTACTTTCATGATATTCTGACAACCAAACTTCTCTTCACAGAAAGAGACCTGTCTATCTTTTTTCTGCCCCCAAGAGTATGCTGGGTGGAGATGGTTAAGGGGGCTCAGATCATCCCTCTATGGAACCCCTACTATTATTGCGGGCAACCATTACTTGCCACTCTTCAGCCGGGCATTCTTTATCCTCTAAATATTCTTCTCATCCTGCTTCCATTCGATTTAGCCTTTAATTTGATCATTGTTTTGCACTATTTTTTAGCCGGATTCTTTACCTATTTTTTTATCAAAACAGTTAAGGGAACTAATACCGGCGCCTTAATCGGCGCCATTGTTTTTATGCTGAGCGGTTATCTCCTTTCCGTTCATAACCTGCTCCCGCATCTCCTTTCCGTGACATGGCTCCCCCTCATTCTCCTCTGTTATCAAAATTACCTGATAAAAAGTTCATCAAGACATTTGGTATTTACTTCAGTTTGTTTGACAATGATGTTTCTTGGCGGAGCAGTAGAGATCTTATACGGCACATTTATTGTAATCTTTATCCTTTTGTTTTTTCCGGACCCTTTTGGTATTGGAATAACGCCGCCTCCTCTCAAAAAAAGAGTTTTTTCCTTTGGGCTGGTTTTGCTGCTTTTTCTTTTGCTTTCCGCCGTTCAGTTGGTCCCTTTCCTGGAACTCGCATTTAAATCAATCCGCTCAGGTGGCCTGAGTTATCAGGAGGCAATCACATGGTCTTTAGATTTTGAAGATTTGTTACAGTTTTTTCTTCCGGATCCTTATGGATATGGCTCTTCCACAGAAAGATACTGGAGCAATCAGAGCTGGCTCAAGACCATATACCTTGGCATCATCCCATTTGCTCTTTCTATTTTTTTTATCATAGAAAAGAGAAGAAAGGCCGCCCCTTTTTTAGTCATCACATTAATCTCTCTCATACTTTCTTTTGGGGGAAATACCCCAATCTACAAGTTGCTATATAACTACGTCCCGTTTCTAAATACAATCCGTTATCCTGTTAAGTTTCTATTTATATTCACCTTTCTTATTTCCGTAATGGCCGGCATAGGATATGACGGCCTTTGCAGGCAGATTATCGATAGAAACTGGGAAGCCAGAAGAATTATTCGCTCTTTTCTTGTTTTCAGCGTGTTGGCTGCCTTTATATGGGGCATACTGAATTTTTTTGAGGTTCCGATTCAAGAATTTTTGAATGCCAACGGGTTTGCCCCGCCAGATTATAACTATCCGCTCATCAATCTGCATAATATGAAAAGGTTCTTGCTCTTTTGTTTATTATTCGGGCCGGTCTTGGTCTTTGGCTGGAGATATCCAAAGAGGAGAATGCTCTTCTCTCTTGCCCTCCTTTCTTTATTAACACTCGATCTTTTCTTTGCTAATAAAGGATACTACGTAAAATATAATGCAAAAAGTTTCCATCAGCCATCAGAGAGTATAAGCTTTTTAAAAAAGGACACATCTCTATTCCGAATATTCACGAGTCCAAAGACAGGAAAAGAGTCGATGAAATATTCAGATATTTTCTCCGATCAGATCAAGGTGACTAAAGAGAAGGTTTCACCGGGCGTCAACATTAAACACGGTCTTTACAGTATAGATGGCGCTGAGGTAATACGTCTGGGAAATTATGAAAAAATTATGTCATTGATAAAGAATTCTCCCGAGCCGGACAGCACAAATCTTTTATGTTTATTAAACACCAAGTATCTCATTTCCAAATTTGAGATAGACTCAAAAGAATTTGAGCTGGTTAAGATTATCGGCGATAAAGATGTTCCTGATGGATTTCTTAGGATTTACAAAAATTTAAATGTTCTTCCAAGGGCTTTTCTTGTTGAAAAATACAATGTGGTAAATTCTGAAACCGAATATAAAGAACTTTTAGGTAGCAAAGACTTTGATCCACGCAAGCTGGTTCTTCTTGATAAAGATCCTTTAATAGAAACAAAAGAAATATCTTTTGATGGAAATAATTTTAAAGATAAAATAATAATAACAAACTATCAACCGAATAGAATAGAATTGGCTGTTTCTCTAAACAAGCCCAAAATACTTTTTATGAGCGAAACTTATTATCCAAGCTGGAAAGTATATATAGATGGGAATAAGGGTACAATATACAGGGCAAATTATGCTTTCCGCGGAGTGCCCCTGGAGCCCGGAGAACACAATGTGGTTTTTATTTACAGACCTTTGAGTGTAATTTTGGGTGGAGCTACCACATTATTAGGCATAATTATAGCCGGCATCTTATTATTTGCAAAACCAGCAACAAGATTTTTCGAAAAATTTGCTCTCAAGCAAACGAATTCTCGATCCAACAACCTTTAAAGGATTCAAGGATTGACACTCAACATAGGTTTTGCCATATTTAATCCACAGATTACGCTGATTACACAGATTTTCGTGAGTTATTGGGTTAAGTTCCCCGAAGCTTGCTTCGTTTAGATTGTGAAAATCAGATGTGCGGATACCCCGTAGCTTGCTGCGGGGTAGTTCATTTACACGGAGTATAATCCTTTACCATGTCCAAAATTTTACTTTTAAATCCGCCCGGAACCCGGCCTTACCTGCGCGATTACTACTGCAGCAAAATCGCCAAGGCGGATTATCTTTACGAACCAACGGATCTGCTAATTCTCAGCGGCCTCCTTAACGAAGATCACCAGGTGCAAGCGCTGGACTGTATTGCCATGGGAATGCAGACCGCCAAGGCATTAGAGTGGATCCGTAATGCCGCACCGGACGCTGTGATCTTTTTGAGCGGGGCTGTCTCCTGGCATGAGGACAAAAAGTTTCTCAAGGAGTTGAAACAACTCTGTCCGGTTCCCCTGATTGGCAGCGGTGACCTCTTTCTTGAAGACGGCGACAAAATTTTATTGAAACATGATTTTGTGGATGCCGTGCTCCTTGATTTTACAAGCCGAGACCTCCTGCATTACCTCAAACAGGGGGCAAAAGCCGGGCCTGACAATATGATCTACCGCCAGGGAAAAAGGATTGTCACTGGCTCCATAAAAAGGACTATAAAAGATACCTTCGAGATTCCGCTCCCGCGCCATGATCTTTTTCCACACCATCGTTACCGCTATCCGACTGTGAAACGCCCTCCCTTTGCCACGGTGCTGACCGACTATGGCTGCCCCTACCATTGCCGTTTTTGCGTTATGGGCAAGATAGGATATAAGGTACGCCATGTAGATAATGTTCTTGATGAGCTGGAAATGTTAGCTGATATGGGATTCAAAGAGATCTACTTTAATGATCAGACTTTTGGCGCCTTGCGGGAACGTGCCATTGCTATGTGTAAAGGGATGATTGAACGGCAATTCCATTTTGGATGGCAGGCCTGGTCTCGGGTTGATTTGATGGACGAAGAATTGCTCAGAACCATGCAGGCTGCCGGCTGCCACAGCATGTTTTTCGGGGTTGAGAGCGCCAATGAAAAGACCCTGAAGGCACAAAAAAAGGGCTTCAGTCTGGAGCAGGTGCGGCGCACTTTTTTTCTCTGCCGTCGTTTAGGCATCCGCACCATGGCCACCTTCATTATCGGTCTGCCGGGCGAGACCGAGGCTGACATTCGCCGCACCATACGTTTTGCCTTGAAGCTGGACCCGGATTATGCCTCCTTTAATTTACTCGTTCCCCGGGCGGCCACCGACATTCGCAAAGAAGCTCTGGGGAAAGGGTGGTTCGAAGCAGGGCAAAATATCCTGGATCAATCAGGGACTTATCCGATTATGGGCAACGAATATCTCAGCGCCGCAAGGATTTGGCAATTGAAAAATGAGGCGTTCCGGTCTTTCTACTTTCGGTCGACCTATTTGCTGCGACGCCTGAAGCAAATAAACACGCTTTATGAATTGCGCCATAATCTTGCCAACGGCTGGGCGCTTTTAACCAGAAAGGCTTTGTCCTGATGCGTCCGGATATCCTGTTCATATATCCACACTACTCAGTAAAGGAGCGATATGGCAATCGTTCAATCGGACGAGTCGGGGGGCATCTGCCCCCCCTCGGGTTGGCACAACTTGCCGCCTTTATTCGCGAGCAGGGCTTTACAGTCGAACTGATCGATGCAGTAGCCTTAGATTTACAGCTCCAGCAAGTTATGGAGCGTGTAGCAGTGATACGGCCTCGTGCAGTGGGGATCACGGCTCTCACTTCCAGCTTTTACAGCGTAGTAAGTCTGGCTTCCCATATTAGAACGGCATTTCCGGATATTCTTACCTTAGTCGGCGGTCCACATGCCAGTGCTGCGCCGACAATAGTGATGAACAAGCACCGCTGTTTTGATCTGCTGGTTTTCGGCGAAGGTGAATTCACGCTTCTGGAAATTATGGAGCGCTACCGCAACAAGGGTTATAAGCGAAGCAGACTGCTATCTGACAATGCTCAATTGGCAGGTATTGACGGCATTGTCTTCCGGGATGACATGAAGGGCATCCAAACCGCACCGCGGCAGCTTATCGATAATTTGGACGCACTGCCCCTCCCTGCCCGAGATCTCCTGCCCACGAAATGCTATATACCCCTTCCCAATCAGTATCGGCGGCTTCCAGTGGTTCATATGACCAGCACCCGGGGTTGCCCCAATAATTGCTCATTTTGTTCCGCCGGCGCTGTTTTCGGCCGTAAGGTGCGGCGCAAGAGCGTTCAGCGGGTCATAGAAGAAATCGAGCATGTGGTAGGCCGTTACGGCGCCAGAGAGATATCCTTCTGGGACGACAACATGGTATTAAACCGTAACTGGATGATGGCTTTGTGCGACGCTCTTCTAACCAGCCACCTGGATATCACCTGGACCTGCTATGCCCGGGTAGATGCAGTGGACCCGGCCATCTTGGGTAAGATGAAAGCGGCCGGCTGTTTCAATATTTTTTATGGGTTCGAATCCGGCAGTCAGGAGCTTCTGGATCTCATCGACAAAAAAATCCGGATCGAGGATAGCATTCGCGTCTGCCGCTGGACCCGCGAAGCCGGCATTGAGGTCCGAGGCTCTTTTATGTTAGGGCTTCCAGGAGAGACTCCTGAATTGGCTCGTCAGACCATCCGGTTTGCGCTGGAACTGGATCCGGATTATGCCCAGTTCTCTTTAACCACCCCCTATCCAGGCACCAGGCTTTATAAGCAGGCAAAGCAATTTGGCAGGCTTTCGGACAAGTTGTCCGATTATCATGGCTGGAAGCCTGTATTTGTTCCTTATGGCTATGATAGTCAGAAACAACTCCTGGCCATGGAAAGACTTGCCATGCTGCGCTTTTATTTTCGGCCCCGTTATTGGCTGCGCACGATCAGAAAAGTCCAGACGTGGAAAGATTTCCAGCGGGTGTTCAAAGGGTTTCGCATGGCTCTGGGTTTTTTAAAGTAAAATGGAATATTAATGGCGTAATGCTATGACTCTAAATGGTATTATCACATGTTTGCTGGGCTGCAGGGCCGGCACGCGTCCTTTGTCCCAGAATGGAAATGGCAGTAATTATCACCGGTGTGAGAAATGTGGCTTGGCCTTTGTCAGCAGGCCACCGGCTTCACCCGCACTTGAGCGGCTGTACCTGAAAGATATCAGCTCTCCCACCTCCTATTATGCAAAAACTGTGGAAGCGGATAGGATAACATTTGTCAAAAGGTTGCGGTTGCTTGCCCAATTTCAACCAGAGCGCTGTCTTCTGCTTGATATCGGCTGCAGCACAGGCACTCTGATGAATGTTGCAGCTTCAATGGGTTGGGAGGTTGAAGGGGTAGAGCCCAATCCACATGCAGCATACATAGCCCGTCAGCAGGGTTTTATAGTTCACGAGGGATTCTTTAGCAGTGTTTTGGATAGGCATTTGAAAGGAAAATATCAATGTGTGGTGATGAGCGATGTCATCGAGCATGTTCCCAACCCACGAGACGCACTGATTAAGGCAAGGCAATTGCTCGCTCCAAATGGGTTTCTGCTCTTGAGCACACCCAATCTGGAAAGCTTTTGGTGCAAACGATTTCAGCTTAAGCCAATGGAGCACCTTTTTCTGTTTAATTCCAAGAATCTTAGTCTGCTACTGTCAGGAGAAGCTTTCGAGATATGCCACCTGGAGAAGACCTCTCGCAGGCGAGCTCTCGGACAGTTGACTCATTCCACCACTGAAGTGGGGCGGGAATCCCTAACTCTGATCAGATACCTGTCTCGCCTGCGGCTGGATGGGGCTTTGGCATGGATGATGGAACATTTTTTTAAGGATGAACTGGTGGTTATCGCCAGGAAAACCAGGAGGCTGTAATCTTGAACGGTGTTGTGGTAGTGCCTACTTATAATGAGCGCGATAATATTGAATCTCTTATTAAAGAAATCATTCTCTTGCCAGATCTCGACATCCTGGTAGTGGATGATAACTCCCCTGACGGAACAGGCGCTATAGTCGCTGGCCTGGCCAGGGAAAATCCCAGAATACATCTGCTGACACGAACAAAGCGAAAGGGCCGGGGAAGCGCCGGAGTAGCAGGATTTAAGATGGCCCTGAACATGAGAGCCCAGTGGATTATTGAGATGGACGCCGATTTTTCGCACCATCCCCGCCATATCCCGGATCTGCTCGCCCACATTAAAGATTACGATCTTGTCTTAGGCTCCAGGTTTATGACAGGCGGTGCTGACCGGGATCGCGGCATTGTCCGGCACATGGTGACCTGTTTGGCCGGAGTTTATGTGCGGGCGCTGCTGGACCTCAATATTCGCGATATCTCTTCCGGATTCCGCTGTTTCCGCAGGGAGGTCTTTGAAAAAGTTGACCTGGACGATATGATTTCTGCCGGTCCTTCTATTGTTCTTGAAATCCTCTATAAGGTGTGTCTAAGCGGGTTCAGGGTCAAGGAGGTGCCGATTGTCTTCAGGGATCGCCGCCAGGGGGAGACCAAGCTGGACACCATCACCTTGCTGGAAACTTTGGTAATGGTGCTCAGGCTGCGAAAGCTTAATCGCCAAGGGCTGCTTCTGCAAAAAAGTTCACAAAATGCCAACTGAAACGTATCATAAAAACATATTTTACTATTGTTCTATTGTCCTGCTGTTAATTCTGTTTTTTTTAAATTGTGTTACATGTATACGAGAAAAATCCAATACCTTTGATGAAAGCGCCCATCTCTTAGCAGGTTATGCATTCTTAAAAGAAGGTATTGACTATCTGGAACCAAGTCACCCTCCAACGGGAAGATCATTTTCAGCCTTTCCACTTCTATTTTTCGATGTTAAAAGCGACTTGAAGTCTATTATTCCTATTATCAACAATGACTCAAAAGATTTTTACCAATATTCTTTACAATTCTTGTTTGAAAACAGTGTAGATGGGAAAAAGCTTCTATTCTGGTCGAGAATACCGAATATTATCTTAGGTGTAATTTTAGGGTTATATATTTTTATATGGGCAAAGGAAGTTTTCGGCAAGAAGGCTGCTTTCTTGTCTCTTTTTCTTTATAGCTTGTGCCCTAATATTTTAGCAAATGCTGAATTAATTACCACGGATTTCCCTTTAACAGCTTTCTTTTTTATGGCCTCCTTTCATCTATATAGACTTTCCAAAGAACCAAATTTGCTTCAAATCTTAGCTTCCGGCATCACTATAGGTCTCCTTTTAACTGTTAAATATACAGGGTTATTTATACTACCTTCTCTGGTTTGCCTGCTTGGCTTGTTAACCGTAAAAGAATCCGGATCTATTGTAATCAAAAGAAAAGTCGGCTGTAAATACTTGTTGCTGCTTTTCAGTATACTTGTAATTGCTTATGCAACTATTTGGGCAATTTATAGCTTTCAATACAGACCGAATATTAACACTGCTGAATGGATAAAAATATCATACGGTCAAAATAAGCCTTTGACAAATTGGCCGATTTTGCCTGAATCTTATCTTTATGGTCTAACGAAATTATTCCATCGCTCTCAAGAAGGTCATATTGCGTTTCTGATGGGTGAATATTCTACCAAGGGCTGGTGGTATTATTTTATTATAGCCTTTATGCTTAAAACACCCATACCTGCTATCATCTTGTTTTTGACTATTTTCGTTTACTTTAAAAAATATCCAAAAGAATATCCCACTATTGTCCTGTCGATGTTACCTGTTGCTATTTTCTTCATTATTACGTCAATGCAAAACATAAACATCGGCATAAGACATATCCTGCCTGTTTATCCTTTTATCTATTTATTAACAGGCGGGCTTTGCTCAATTAAGTTCAAGCGACAACGTTTAATAAAATATGCATTTACTGGTTTGATGTTATGGTATGGATATAATGCATATAGTATTTATCCACATCACCTGGCCTTTTTTAACGAATTGGCAGGTGGCCCCAAAAATGGCTATAAGTATCTGGTTGACTCAAATCTTGACTGGGGGCAGGATTTACCGGGGCTAAAGAAATACATGGAGAAAAATAACATCAAGAAAGTAAATTTGAGTTATTTCGGCCTTTCCAACCCCGGCTACTATGATATAGATTATAATTATCTGCATAGCCATGTTATCCTTCCGATACCTGATCAGGCGGCTTCTGCTAAGTCTATTAGGGAAAACAGAATATTCGCTATAAGCGCAACCATGCTGCAAGGAGTTTATTCAGAAAACAGGAATTTTTATGGTTACTTTAGGAACCTTACGCCTGTTGAGAAAATCGGATATTCTATTTTTATTTACTCTATAGAACCCTAAATTTTCTGCAAGCGATCTTCTATAGTTGCAAGGACCTTCTCAGCGGCAAGGAGATTCATACAGTTGGGCGATTTATTGCAGTGAATTCTATAGCAGCAAAGACAATCCAGGTCGGTAAAGAGCTTATCTCCCGAACCGCAGAGATCGATCTCTGAAGCTGAGGTGGGTCCAAAAAGGGCAACAATTTGACGATTGAGAGCCAGGCCCAGATGAAGGGCCAGGGTATCTGCAGTAAGGAGCAGGTGGGTCAATTCCACAATGGCCGCAAACGTTCTCACAGGGTGCAGGCCCGTATTGATCACCAGTTCCGGGCAACTCTCCTCCAGGTTTTGATTTCTTTCTTCTTCCTCAGGGCCTCCCAGAAGGAGTATCTGCCATTCCGGGTACTTTTGTTTTGTCAGATGAATCAGCCGAATTTGCTGCTCCAATGTCCAGCTTTTCTGGGGCCACCGCAGCCCGGCACCGGTGTTTATTCCTATTACAGGACTCTGCCGATTGACACCCAGGTTTTGCAGATACTCCTTTGCGAAGTCTTTCTCACGGTCAGTAAGATACAGCAGCGGCCTGGGATCAATAAGATCAAGGCAACACAGGCGATGGATAAGCGCCTGGTAGGTTTCACGGTTTGCACGCTTCAAGTCATCAGAAAGCCCCAGCAGCAGCCATTGTTCTGCTTCCTGGTTGCAACAAAGCACATGACCCGCTGCCGACCAGGCCATGCCGAGTTTTTCGTCAGCATTGGCCATTTGGAGAAGACGGGCTGCTTGAGGACTTGCGTCCGGATTGATGGCAACATAAAAGTTCTCGGTCTGGAGTATGGCAAACATCTCCTCCCACTGGTCCACAATGCGATCAATAAATGGATTGTTCTCCAGAAGCGGTCGACCGGCATTGCGCGTCATCCAGGTGACATGACTCGAGGGATAGGCGCGTTTTAGGCCTGGCAGGAGGCAGGTCGTTCTGAGCACATCACCGGGAGAATCCAGTTTGATTACCAGGATGCGTTGATCAACAATATCTTTGTGCGGGCATGAAAAACAGGAAACGCCCTCCTTCTTATGAAAGAGACAAGGGCGGTCATTGCGGAAATGTCTGCACTGATAGGCAAAGTCTTTTGGTTCCATATGGACTATAGTGCCCTTTCCCCTTGTTCGTTCCCGTTTGTTTTCTCCCCAACAGCAATAATTAATTGCCCCGGCCAGGGCAGGATTGGATCTATCAATTTCCAAAACCAGACAAAGCAATCATAAATTTCAACTGTATCTTACTGAAATTCATATCAATTTATAAGGCAGCGTTAAGACTTTGACATCATCTTCCAACTGTTCGAATTCAGGGTCTTTATGCACGAGGGTTGAATCGGTTAAACCCTTAGCGTTTCCTTGCACCCTTGGCAGTGAGACGTCCCGCACTCAACGCGATGACTTGTGTGTCATCTCATCTTCAATGCCCTTTGCAAGCAGATACCTTATATATGCGCTGTAAGACAGGCTCCTCTTTTTTGCGAGCATCTTGACTTTTTGAAGTACAAGTGGGTCAAATTTGATTGAAACAGGTTTTAGTTTTGGCCTTTTAAAAGTATCTTTGGATTCTAAAAGATCCTCCCAATAATCCCCAATTGAGTGTCTTTCCCAGAATCTTATCTCTTCTTCTTTTGTTTTGAAATCAGGCAATTTCATCCCATTCAAATTCTCTAATTTCCATATTAAATTATTACAAAAAGGTATTGTTATTGTCAATAGGGTGAACAAATCATAAAGAATTTTGCTATAAATTCTATAAACAAAGTGTTAAGCGGTGCGTTTAATTATCTATAAATATCCTGTGCCACAACTCTAAACTTATCAATGATATAATCGCCCTTTTTTCCATACGAGATGCCGCCTATTCACTATTAAG
>JAHIKR010000143.1 GCA_018897415.1 Pseudomonadota bacterium | reverse complement strand
TCGAAAATATCTCTGGATTTTGCCTTCTCTGATCAGGTTCATAGGATCCATGACATCACCGGAAATGTGAGAGAGCTATATTTTACCCAAAAGTGCTTTGAGCTGATTTGGGTAAAGAGTTAATGTTGTATGTGCCTGCCCTGCTCTATTTTACCCAAAACAGTCCTCCAAACTAACGGCGGATCTTCGACCTTGAGCTGAAATGGGTAACGGGTCAGCATTTGTTAAAGATATACTGCCCGACTTTGCGTAATGGTTTCAAATATAATGTCCAGGGATAAGGCTTTAGACCATTTACTTCCCAGGCCAGCCTGTCATTTTGGTTAGCTAATAAGCGGTTTTTCAGCGAGGCATTGCTCATTCCTCCGCTGCGCATCGAGACAAGAAATCTCAGCATCAGTTCATAGTCTGCGGCTAACACTTTTACCCAAAACAGCCTTGAGCTGAAATGGGTAATGGTTGGTTTTTTTAAAATCAATTCCCCATCATTTGTTTGATCTTTTCTTTTATTATCCACCACAAAAAGATCGGCGTAGATTTAAGATTTCTCTCCCAAAGCCTTCTTGGTTCTTTTAAAAAACGAGGCAACCATTCAAGGCCTATTTTTATCCAAAAATCAGAAGATCGTTTTTTAGTGCCTGCTTTACACAAAATAAGTTAAAAAGTTAAGTACGTCCCCATATTGCCACAGATTTCAATTTTTGTGTCAGTTGCTTCATCCGAATACGGTTTTTCGTTCCGCTATCGTCCCATTTTCTATATAACTATAAATAATAATTCATTTTTTTTGAACCATCTTTTAAGATTCTATTCTTGGTTGACTTATTACCATTGTTAATGTTATTTTTTATAAATACAGCATCCTTTCATAAAAGGAGAATTTCATTATGCCAGTATTGAGTATGGAAAAAGCATCAAACATGACCCTTCCTTCTCCTGTATCCAAAGAATATTGGGAAAACAGTGAGTGGGCTTATGAGCATATGAAGGAGATTTCTGCAAAATATCCCAATCAATGGGTGGTCGTTTTTGACAAGAAGGTGATCGCGGCCAGCAGAAGCGGGTCGGAAGCAGAGCGTATTGCCAAAGAAAAAATAGGTAGCCGAGAGTTTGTTATCCTGTTTGCTGAGAAGGGCATACGTGTCTATTAAGATCGATTTAGAATTTGAAACCAAGCTTGATTTAGAGCTTCTCGCTGCAGGTATTTCAACGCGCTTGATAAGGTTGGTTGCATCTCTTCGATTGAAAACCTCAAGAGGCTGGACTAATCCATATAAAGCAATAATTGATACAGGGAGTCCTATAACTCTAATACCAAAGCATGTCTGGGAGAAACTCATCATAACATGGATTTTGCCTGGTTCCATAGAATTGACGGGGTTGGGTTCTGGTGGTGTATCTGGAAAATTGGCCGAAGTTGTCTTGTTTTTTGTGGATAAAAAAGTAATGTCCCCTCCCATTTCTTTAAAAGGGTTCCTTGTTGACAGCGATGCTGTTCCGCTTATTATTGGTTTTGAAGATGTATTGACCGATATCAAAATAGTGTGTGACTATAGGATCAAAACTGCATTCCTTCAAATACCTACCTAACCAGAGGTATCTGTAGTCCGACGCTCTTCATATGTGATCCTTCAAACCAAAGCCTCCTGATAAACCGCCTCAAGAAAACCGCACCCTAACTCTTTATGCACTTCAATTGCTGCTCCTATTATTGCATAAGTTTTTTTATCTCTCATATTTTTAACCTGCCCGCTCGTGCCTCGCAGTGGCAGGCGGGTCCGTGTAATCTGCGTAATCTGCGGACCAAAAGTGCTTTGAGCTGAAATGGGTAAAAGTCAATGAGGCATGTGCCTGCCCTACTCTTTTTACCCAAAATAGTCCTCCAAACTAACGGCGGATCTTCGACCTTGAGCTGAAATGGGTAAAGTTCTTGAAATCTGCATACTAACACTTTTACCCAAAACAGCCTTGAGCTGAAATGGGTAATGAAAGTTGGGGTGGCTGTGTTTT
>JAHIKR010000142.1 GCA_018897415.1 Pseudomonadota bacterium | reverse complement strand
GATTGAACGGTGGAATGAATTTACAAAGGATGAGATAAGGAAGAAAGGCGACAGCCTTGACCTCGGCCTTATCAAGGATGACTCTGTCATATCCCAGGAAGACCTCCCCAACCCAGTGGAATCAGCGGAAACAGCCATTGCTAAACTTGAACAGGCCAGCGATTTGCTGTCGGCAGTAATTAAAGAGCTTCAAATGTGTGGGGTTGAGTGATGGCAAAGAAGAAGGCGGAAAAAAGCCTTGATGAATTGCTGGAAGAGGCGCTTGCGAAAGAGGATGAGCAGCCTTATGAGGTGCCGGGGAATTGGGCGTGGGTGAAAATAGGGAGTATTAATCATAGAAAATCTGGAAATGTTGATCCAAGAAAATTTCCATCAGACAAATTTGAATTGTATAGTGTGCCAAGCTTTGCAGACAGCTTTCCAGAGATATTGGAAGGTAGAAAAATAAAATCAAGCAAACAAGCCATTAAAGAAGGTGATATTTTATTATGCAAAATTAACCCAAGAATTAACCGCGTTTGGATGGTCGGTAATAATACGGAGCATAGAACTATAGGTTCAAGTGAATGGATAGTCATAACTCCATCGAATGAAATAAATAACGAGTATTTGTTGTGGGTTCTGCGTTCGAATTATTTTAGAAATCAATTGACATCAAATGTATCAGGTGTAGGCGGTTCATTAACAAGGGCCAAGCCAACAAATGTTGCTTTATATCCAATTCCAATCCCCCCACTCCCCGAACAAAAACGAATCGTCAAAAAGCTCTCTTCCATGCTTGACAAGTTAAAAGAGACCAGAGAACTGATTCTGGAAGCCGAAGAGACCTTTGAAGAACGCCGGGCAGCCATCCTCAACAAAGCATTCACCGGAGAACTAACAAAAAAGTGGCGTGAGGAAAATCCTGATGTTGAAAGTGCAGAAAAGTTGATTGAGATACTAATTGATCAGAAAAAGAAACAGGGTAAAAAGGGGGGAATACCGACTTATGAAGAAATGATCATTGAAGAAGATGCCCAGCCTTATAATTTGCCTGGGAATTGGGAATTTGTCAGGTTAGGCAAGGTTCTACAAATAAACCCACTCAAATATAAGCCTGAGATAGTTGATGATACATTGTGTAGCTTTGTTCCCATGAAAGCTGTTTCTGATAAATTAGGCATCATAGAAAATATTGAAAAAAAGCCTTATGTTAAAATAAAAAACGGCTATACAAGCTTTAAAGAAAACGACGTGCTATTTGCAAAAATTACCCCCTGTATGGAAAACGGTAAAGCTGCAATTGCGAAAAACTTGATTAATGGGTTTGGATATGGATCGACTGAATTTTTTGTCTTTCGATGCTCAACTATAGTAGATAACAATTTTCTGTACTATCTGGTTCGAGCCAAATTTTTCAGAGATTTGGCTAAACCTAATATGACTGGAACCGTTGGTCAAAGAAGAGTCCCGAAGGATTATTTGAATAATTTCAAATTTCCTCTCCCACCACTTGCTGAACAGAAAGAAATTGCGCGAATCCTTGAAAAGCTCCTGGATCATGAAGATGAGGCCAAGGCGCTCATAGATATGGCGGAAGAGATCGATCTCCTTGAAAAAAGCATCCTGTCAAAGGCCTTCCGTGGTGAACTTGGCACAAATGATCCCAACGATGAACCGGCCATTGAGCTTTTGAAAAGAAGTCTGAAAGAAAAAATGAATAAATGAGTCCCAGTAGGTATGTACATATTTGCTTTATCGGACATCATCTAATTAATCCGCAGTATTGGATATGAAGAAGCGAATAAAAAACGTAAAGAGAAAAAAGTCACACCCTGAACATGACAGCTATTTACTGCGGATAAGTAAGGGTGAACGATTGTATAAATTCTATTATTTTCGTCCCATCGCAGGACGTCATTATCATTTTGAATATCGGATATTAACAAAAGAAAAGAGCAATGGGATGTTGGAAATGGTAAGCTATAATTTCAAAATAGAAAATAATGCCCCCCCAGAAAAGCTCTACCACCAGGGTTCCTGAAATTTCAAAACAACAATTAGAAGATATCGTTAGAAATGTTAGAATAAAAACGAATACCGGTCCTGATGAGTTTGAGGAATTGGACCTTTCTATGTTTTCGACAATTGATGAACAACTTGAATTTCTAAAACAACAGGACAGGGTGGATACAATGTACATTATGTAGATAAGGAAAGGCATGAGTGTGACATCTTAAATATTCCAGTAAGGCCGGGTCGTTGTTGAATTTGATGAATGAGTGTGATGCCGAGATTTCTTAGGAAGTGTCCATGGGCGGTAGATTTGGAAAATATGGCGATGCCAAGCGCAAGGCGCAGATCCGCAAGAGCCGTCTCAAGGCACCTGCCCTTCAGCAACGGAGAAAGGGCAAACCCTTAAAAGACTCGCATTGGAGGAAGAGGCGAGGTGATGTTCAGCGAGGGGCTCGTGAATAGAGGCAAATGTTAATATTTCATGGATCCCCGGACAAGGAACGCTCGTCTTGCGATAAAAGGAGATTAGCATGTATCTGCATAGACTCGAGATTGAGAACTTCCGCATCTTCGGTAGCCGCCAGGAAGACGGGCATGGCGTCATTGACCTTCAGCCGGGATTGAATCTCCTCGTAGGGGAGAACGACTCGGGTAAAACATGTGTCATTGATGCGATTCGTCTATTGGTTGGGACGGTGACGCAGGACTACTTCACCGTGCAGGAGAGCGATTTTCATGTCAGCGTGGCGCAGGAGAAACTTGCTCCCGAGTTGACGATCCTCGGGGAGTTTCGCGGATTAAACTCAATGGAAGCGGGCGCTCTGCTGGAATACCTTAGCGTCGAAGGAGATGGGGCCGAAAGCGAGTTCTATCTGAGAATGTGGCTGAAGGCTGAGCGGAATGATGGGAAAGAGATCAGCTCTCGCAGGCGACGTGTTACGTATGAGGTAAGAGCCGGATCGGACGAGGAGGGCAAACGCGTTGAAGGAGCGGCCAAAGACTTCTTGAGAGCAACCTATCTAAAGCCCCTGCGCGATGCTGTTAGCGAGATGTCGGCGCGAAAGGGATCGCGATTGTCTCAAGTGCTTCGAGCCTACCCCGGTATTAAAGACCAAGAGAAGGACGACTGGAACCCAAACGATATGGACTCCAAACCCAAGACTCTCGTGGGAATAATGCGGAAGGCTGAAAATGATTTGAGAGAAGTCGACGTCATCAAAAATGCTACCAAGGACGTAAACGAAAAGTATCTTGAACATTTCAGCCTTGGCGAAGTACCTCTTCGCGGTGACATCAATATCAGGGCGCATGGTTTGCAGCAAATTCTGGAGCGGATGGAGTTGAATTTGGATGATATCGCCGAGGGAGCGACACGAGGACTTGGCATTCACAACCTTCTATTCATTGCAACGGAACTGCTCGCATTAACTCCTTCCAACGACTGGGACCCTGAGTTTCCGCTTCTTCTTATTGAAGAACCCGAAGCGCACTTGGAACCCCAGCGACAGTTGCGCCTTATCGAATTCCTGCGCGACCACTCAAAGCGCAAGCCAACGTCGCCTCAGAATCAGATGCAGATTGTGCTTACTTCGCACAGTCCCAACCTTGCCTCAAGAATCAGCGCGAAGGGACTCATTGTCATGCACAAGGGACGGGCCTTCCCCATGGGTCCGCGATTCACCCGCCTTAACCAATCGGATTACGAGTTCTTGGAGCGTTTTCTCGATGTTACGAAGTCCAACATGTTTTTTGCTCGGGGGGTGCTCATCGTCGAGGGGGACGCCGAAGCGCTCTTGCTCCCGACATTGGCGGAGAAGATTGGCCGTTCGCTCACGAAGCATGGCGTTTCGATTGTGAAGGTTGGACACGTCGGTTTGTTCCGATACTCGCGTGTCTTTCAACAGAAGAGCAACCCGCAAATGTCCGTTCGTGTTTCGTGCCTTGCTGATCGGGACATCCCACCAGTTGAAGCAAAGCCTCTGTTGTCTGCTGAAAGGAAGACAGAAAACGAATGGCCTAAAGATAAAATCGACAGCCGAATTAAGTCTCGGAAAGCCAACGATGGTGGCCCGGTCATTACTGAAGTGTCGCCATGCTGGACCTTCGAGTTCGACCTTGCTCTGACCGACTTGGCTCCTTACCTTCATGTTGCCATATCGCTGGCTAAATCTGCCAATCCTACTCATGCATCCTTTCCAATAGGCAACAAAGCCAAAGAAATCATTAGAAAAGCGAACGCGGAATACAAGCAGTGGCATGATGAAGGCAAATCGGCAAAGGAAATTGCTTGCCTGATCTATGATCCACTGCTGAAAAGGCAAGCATCCAAGGCCGAGACGGCGCAGTGCATAGCAAGCCTCTTGGAGCGGCGTCACTGCGCTCCGAACTGGGATGAGGCGCATTGGCGACAAGCGCTGCCGGGTTATCTCGTCAGAGCCATCGACCACGCCACTGGAGCGACAAACACAAGCGGCGCTGAAGACGAGGAAGGAGGCTCGCTCGATGCGACTTCCTGATATTTGCGACATGGACATTGAGGCTGCCGAAGCACAATGGGGCTTTCCTTTGGACCAAGAACGTCGCGCCGTCCTACGCTGCATGGATACTGTCGACATTCGGGCATGTCCGGGCAGCGGAAAGACGACGCTTCTCGTCACTAAACTCGGCATTCTTGCATCCAAATGGAATTACAAGCATCGGGGTATCTGCGTTCTCTCCCATACAAACGCCGCTCGGAGGGAAATCGAAAAAAGGTTTTCGCAAGTACCATCGCTACGGGCACTTACTGCATACCCGCATTTTGTGGGCACGATACAGTCATTTCTACATAGCTTCCTTGCAACCCCAGGGGCAGTTGAGAAGTTCGGTACCCGTCCCAGTATTGTTGATAACGACCGATACGAAGTCGAAGCTATGAAGGAGTTTGTTCAGGGACAGAAGCAAGGTGATTCGTACGATACAGCCAGGAAAGTTATACCCATCTGGATTCGCAGGAATCCAGAGTATGCCTCAACTGGCGACTATGTTGGTCGCTATATTGAGTTCGTTGACAAAAATTTATCACTTCCGCCATTGGGAACGAAGAAGCAACCCGTGGGTTGGGACAGTACGACAGGAAAACAATTGCAGCAATTCAAGGAGCGCATGTCTCAGCAGGGAATGTTCAGATATCAAGACATGGCGGCTTTAGCAGGGTGGTATCTGGAGAAACATCCTATGATTGCCGATCTGCTGCAAGAGCGCTTCCCAATCGTCTTTTTCGATGAGATGCAGGACACAATTGTTGAACAGGGGTGCCTTCTCGATGCTCTCTTCCCAGAGCGTTCCGTCGTTCAGCGTTTTGGGGACAACCGGCAGGCAATTTACCATTCGACCGCGGACAACATGACCGGCGCACATTTCCCCCGAGGGACTGTGTTGCTGATGAAGAAGTCGTTTCGACTGAGCCCCTCAATCGCTCGCCTCTCCCAATGTGTCTGTGCAGACAGCCCTCCAGAAGAGCTTGTCGGCGATACACGCAAGGCAGATCGACGGCACACGGTGCTTGTCTTTAAGAGAGATCGCATACAGGAAGTTCTTCCGGATTTCTGTCGTCTGGTCGCGCATGAGATCTGCACTGGACTCAGCGAAACCCAGGTCAAGGCCGTGGGGGCAAACAGCAAAGCAAAGGAGGAAGCAAACAAGTTCCCGAGTGCTATCAGCGATTATTGGCTGTCTTTCGTACCAAGGCAGCAACGAGCGCAGGCACGCCTGACATGCCTTTCCGCCCACCTTGACCAAGCCCAAACAGGGATGATCACGAATAGATCAACGGGGGAAGGGCGAACGTTGCTGCTCGAAGCCTGCGCGAGGATGCTGCGTTTGCAGGGAGTCACAGATAGAAGCCGCCCTCTTAGCCCAAGCACAATGGTCCGTCAACTCAGAGAGAAATGTCCAGCAGGGTACCAGCGCCTGAATACACTTCTGGCAATAACATGTCAGACTCTTCTAAGAAGAGGAAAACTAAACCTGGGTGGGTTCGCTGAGGAAGCGCGTGCTGCCCTCGGGCATTTCAACGTCGAATCTTGGAACCCTGATGTCGACCAATTCATTCGTAACACCAGTGGTGAGGCGAATGTTCAACAAGCCCTTCAGAACCAGAGTCTGGCCAACGATAACGTTTTCCGCTATCAGTGTGAGGCTGGGCCGGTTTCCGTGAAGGTTGATACGATTCATTCCGTAAAAGGCGAAACGCTCTGCGCTGTACTTGTGCTCGAAACCATCTTCCACGAGCACGATTTAAGGGTGTTGATTGATAAAGGGTATCTAAAAGGACAACTGCCAAACGCTAACCCACGCAAGCGCCTTGCCGAACACCTCAAACGAATCTACGTTGCTATGACTCGTCCGACAGATCTTCTCTGCCTGGCGGTATTTGATGAACACATCAAAGATGGTGATCTTCAGGCATTAGAGAAACTTGGCTGGGCCATTAAGGAAGTCCGATGAACGAAAAAACGAGGGATATAGGTTAGCCTAATAGCGAGAACTGTATGAGCAAGTTTGGATATCCAAAATATGGTAAGAGTCAACGATTAGGGAGGGCTGGAGAGTCTTTTATAGATAGCTTTATTCACCAGAAACTGGGGTGGATATATAGATCTGTTCATCAAGAATCTGATTTTGGAATAGACGGTTACATAGATATCGTGACTGATGAAAATGTAACAGGACAAACGATAGGAATACAAATTAAGTGTGGGGATTCATATTTCAATAAAAAGACTGAAGGAGGAATTCGATATGAGGGAGAAAACAAACATCTGAATTACTACTTGAACTGCCTTTTTCCAGTTGTTCTTGTAGTATTAAATAGTGATTGTAGCGAAGGAAAATGGGTTGAGTTCAATGCCAATATTACGTCACCAAGCAAAAGTGGTTGGTGGATAGAGATTTCTGAGAAAAATGTATTAGATCTATCGGTTAAAGATGATTGGGAATTAATTGCTGGTCCCGTATCTGATAACTCCAAAAAAATAGCTTTATCTTGGCAAGTTAATGACGCGATAGATAAATCGGATTTTGGTGTGTATTTAGTTCCCAAAGACGACGTGTTGGCGTGTGATTTTTCTGGCCTAAAAGATGTTATTGATAGGTTGTCTATAAACAGAGAGTCTCTATTGAAAAAACGAGGTACTTTAGAGGTGTTAATCGCCGGATACGATAATGACCCCAGAGAGGTTTATGAAATACCAGAAATACGTCATTGGTACTCTGAGAGTATAAAAGCTGGCATACCGTGGTTTTATTTTTTAGGAAAACACGCTAATGGAATGGGCTTGACTGTTCTTTTGTTTTCATACTGCGATATAGAAGTAAAGTTAAAAAAATCTGGGAACACTTATGTTGAGATTGCTGACGTTGAACAAATATTTGAATGGTTAGACCAGAATTACAATAACCTGAATAAATTTACAGAAGACAAAGGCATCCCATCAGAAATAAACAAGGAAATGTCAGAAAGGGCTTATGCTCTTGTGAGTGGCAATTTTGTTAATAAGTTGGGCTAACCTGGCTCTGGGTGAATATGGGTGTCAATATGAGTGTCAAACTTGAATTGTGAATTATAAATTTCTAAAATATATTGAAATGATTATAAAATATGACACATCAGCATGCAAAACCAATTCGTAAAAAGCTGCGGGAGCTGGCCGGTCTTGCGCATGAGCGCGAATTGAGCAGTGCTCTGGAAACGTTGGACAGCCACTTTATCCGATGGCGCCGGCAGGAAATCGACTGTTTCGAGCTGAATGATCGAATTCACAGCTTTCATCAAAAAACATCCCGTGAGCTATGGGAAACCTATTCTTCCATGGAAGACGATTTTCTCGTCTGCAGAGCGGTGAAGCTGGGTTTTTTGTCCAAAGAAGATCTTCCGGAGAAAGTGGCCGAGGCCATCCTTTCAAAAGACAGGATATTGATGAATTGATATTACCAAAACTACCTGAAGTGCTTAGTCAAAAGCAAAAACTATATTTAATCAAAAGAATTCCTCGATGCTCTGCGGCGGGGAACTTTATTATGTTGAGCATTATTTATAAGAAATGCGGACAAATACGTTACAAGATGTTAAATAAGCATTATGATTCAGCATCAAACAAAAAAACATGTCAGGAAACCAAAATGGCTGAAGCGGAATCTGCCATCAGGGCCGGCATATGAAAGAGTCAGGAGCCTGCTGAGCAAGAGCGGACTTCATACGGTATGCCAGGAAGCCAAGTGCCCGAATATGTGGGAATGCTTTTCCAGGCATACTTCCACATTTCTTATTATGGGGCCGAACTGTACGCGTAACTGTAGTTTTTGTGCGGTTAAGCAAGGTCCTTTGGGGCCGCCTGATCCGGAAGAACCTGCAAGGGTTGCAGAAGCTGCGCAAAAAATGAAACTGAAATATGTTGTAATAACATCGGTTACACGGGACGATCTCCCTGACGGAGGTGCCGGTCATTTCGCTAGTACTGTGAGACAGGTAAAAAACACGATTCCAGATGTGCTCGTGGAAATTTTGATTCCTGATTTT
>JAHIKR010000141.1 GCA_018897415.1 Pseudomonadota bacterium | reverse complement strand
TTACTCTGGGCCTGCATAAGTGCAACTATAGCTGAAGAGTCCACACCGCCGGATAGGAATGCCCCAAGAGGAACGTCAGCCTCCATCTGTTCTCTGACGGCTTTTCGCAACAAGGTATCGAGCTCATCAACCGCTTCTGTATCCGTTCCGAAAAAAGGATCTGCCATGCCTTTTTCCACAATTTCGAGCATATCCCAGTATTTTCTAACTTTATGAATCTTATCTCTTATCTCCTTTAACCCGAGCGTTACAAAGCTCCCCGGAAGAAGTTTCCATAGACCTTTGTAAATGGAGTAAGGAGCAGGAACATAATTGTATCGTAGATATAGACTTAGGGCATTCCGGTCTATCTCCCATGGCGTTTGACCCGTGGATTCTTTTGCAGGAAAGGCTTTCAGCGCCTTGAGTTCAGACCCGAATATAAATACATTTCCCAACCAGCCATAGTAGAGCGGCTTTTCCCCCATTCGATCACGTGCCAGAGTTAATTCCCTTTTTTCCCGGTCCCAAAGGGCAAATGCAAACATACCCGTGAATTTTTTCAGGGCTGCTTTCACGCCCCAGGTTGCGATGGCCTCTAACATGATTTCTGTGTCCGAATGCCCATGCCAAATATCGACAGATTCAAGCTCCTTTTTGATATCTTTATAGTTATAAATTTCGCCGTTTAAAACGATGACAAAACGGCCGTTATGGCTAATCATAGGCTGGTGTCCCGTCGGTGTGAGATCCAAAATCGCCAGCCTTTGAAAACCCAAGGCTATCCCACAGGTTGCGTCCACCCATGTACCACTGTCATCGGGCCCGCGATGGTAAAGAGTATCAGCCATCTTTTTTATGGTCTCTTTTAACACGTCGCTGTTTAGCAAACGCTTATTATCGATAAATCCGGCAAAACCGCACATAACTTAACTCTTTCAAGAAGGTGAATTTTACTTTGATTTAGTGTGGGATGAATCAGGCAAAAAATTAGGGTGTCACTTTTTGGTGCCGACTGCCACCCAGTATGGAGGACCTTCGTTAAAACGGATGTCTTGCAATCCCGCTTCTTCCATCATGTTTTGAATTTGCTGTTTTGTGAAGCGTTTTTCCAGTTTTGTCCCGAAGCGATCAAGAGCATCCGTCCGCATGACATAAAAGCTGCGATTGCGGTAATAGCTTAAAGGAAACGATTCTATATCCAAGCCTATCTTCTCCAATATCCATGAAGTACGGGCTAAAGGCCAATATATAAAAGTGGCAATTAAATCACAGCAAAAGCTTTTCACCCGATATGGAGTGCGACTCAATAAAATTCTTCCACAATTACTGATTTTCCACAGAAACCGGAACCATATGGGACGATTATCAAAAGCATAGTATAGGTAAAGTAGAAATGGAGCACCGCTTTTCAATTTGCGCACACAGGATTTAATCCCCCCGGCGGTATCGGGTATGTGATGTAAAACTCCTAATGAATAACCAAAATCAGCCGAATTGTCAGGCAAGGGAATATTATCCACACCTGCCTGATGAAATTTGCAGTTCTTAAAAGTGGTAAGATTTTTTCTTGCGATGTTTATAGCATTCGAACTGGGGTCAATACAGAGGAGTTCCGCCACGCGTGGTGCAACCATTGCGGCCCAACGTCCGCTGCCGCAACCAAGATCGAAACCGATGGCCTTGTTCTGCAGGTTCTGCATGGGAAAATTCGCAAAATACTCACTGAATATTTCCCCTTGATCCATAGGACTTAATTTTGACTGATCAAAGTGCAGCCATTCAAGGCCGAAGTCCCGCACAACCAATGGGTCAACATTACGTTGGCTTTCCGCCAGTTCTCCATACAACTGCAGGGTTTCCCTTGCTGTGTTGGTCCAGGAAAATGAACTAAAACGCATTGCCGCCCAATCCAGTGTCTCTTGTCGCAGACATGGATTCGCCAGATGCTTATGAATAACCGCAGCGATATCATCAGGATCATGGGGATCAAATTGCGCCTCTGGAAAAGCCAATAGTTCTTTGAATACCTCGATGTCTGAAACAACAAAGGGGACTCTATGAAACGAAACCTCTAACAGGGGAATTCCGAACCCTTCATATAAAGAAGGAAACACGAATAGTGTGGCATGTTTATAATACTCGATTAGTTGGGAATCACTGACCGCCCCTGTAAAAATAACTCTTTCCGGTTTCTTGCAGAGGGCTTTCAGGCTATCAAAGAAGCGTTGTGATGAATAGTTCCTGCCAACAATAACAAGGTCATGCTCAAAATCAGGTTGTTCGAGGAGCTTATTAAAAGCAAGAATCAGGTTCCGGTGGTTCTTATGGAAAATAATGTGTCCGACGGTCAGTATATAGGGCTTGGGGTGGGGTCTGGGAGTCGAGCTGTTATATGAAACGCGACTGCTGAAGCCGTGATAAACCCGGGACACCTTGGATTTACAGAAAGGATAATAGTGTATCAGCCGATTCATCGTAAAGTTTGAAACAGCGATAATGTAGTCTGTACGTCTTAAACCCCGATACATAAAATTGCACCGGATGGTATTTGTAATGGGGTTAAATAATTTCTTAAGGTCATTCTCCTTATGTCTAAAATCATGGACTGTCAAAATGACCTTTCCTGTAAATTTTGGAATAGGGAAACTGAAACAGTGCAACAGATCAATCCGCGGACGGTGCTTTTCAATAGTATCGTCCAAGAAAATAGCCTTTGGATACCTTAGGATGCTTGGAGATGAGGGAATCTTTGTGACAACGCATCTTTCCCGACCGAAAAAACGGAAAGCCTCTTCTCCTGCATCCGTGGAGAGAAAAACAGTGTATTGGTTCTCTTTATCTATTTCAATTAAATGTTTAAAGAGATTGCGGTAATATTCACCGACACCTGAATAATGTTGGTATGGAATGAGGACAAAGCCAATGTTCATTTGGTTTTCATTAGTTTTTTACGGCTTTTATACAAAGCATATAGCCATTAGCAGGAAGTAAAGCACCTAATATGTCTTCAATTCTTCGCACAAAAAAGATAAGAGTCTTTTTCAAAAACCGGGGTAAAATAAAATATGGTATAATAAATCCTGGGATGTAGCATATACCACGCTTTGCAACGATTGTAAATCCGCAGTCATTCAAAGCATGTTCAAGCTCATGATGGGTCTTCCATTGGTCGTACGGGTGTTCCCACTGTCTTCGCAAGATTTTCTCGTAAACCATATACCTGTCGAAGCCATACCAGCTTCGCTTATTAGGCGTTGATATGATCAATTCTCCTTTTGGTTTGAGGACCCTTAGCATCTCAGACAGAGATTTTTTCCAGTCCGGAATATGCTCAATCACTTCGCTGGCTATTACTTTATCAAAATAAGCATCAGGGAACTCCAGCTTCGTTACGTCACCAGTTTTCAACTCAAACCCTCCGAGAGAGGAGTGTTTTTCCAACTCACGCCGCGCTTCGTCAATCATACGGGAAGATAGATCCACACCGATGATCCTGCCGCCTTTCTTTAAGATATGTATAAAATCTCTTGCATTACCGCACCCTACATCAAGAATCAACTCACCGATTTGCGGGTTTAAAAAAGAAATAATGCCTTCAGAACGTTTTTCCTGTTCGTATTCCACAATTATATTTTTGGAAATAACACTGTTTCTGTTTTCAGCCATCTTGTCGAAAAATTCAGTTATGTTTGAAGACATCGTTTGTTTCCTTATGAATGGATTATTTTACTCATTCCGAGAAATAACGTGCAAAAAGTTTATCGTATTCGTTTCTTTCGTGTTGACTGAGTTTTACGGAATCCATCATTCCAAGCGCAGCCTTGCGGATATTACGCCCCATCAGCTCAGCATATTCCGGATCTTTCAAGTACTTCATTGTCGACTCCGCCATCGCCTTCCAGTCTCTGTATTCAACTAGTTCTCCCGTCTTACCAGTTTTTACCAGAACAGAATGCCAGTCAACATCATATGCAATAATAGGCAAGGCCCCTAATGACGCTTCCAGCAGGGCGCGCCCTGAAAGTGGTGCGATGAATACCTTTGCACAGGGAATAACGGAGGCAATCCATTCCTGATCCCTTTCTCCGGCAAAGACAATTTCATTTGCCATGCCAAATTCTGTTGCCATTTTTAAAAGGTCCCTTTTCATGCGACCATCACCGATGAACAAACCCGGAAGGGTATGTCCCATTTTTTTAATTTCCGCCAGTACCATCAAAAAATGCTCGGGAAATTTACTGCCCTCCAATCTTCCTATAAAGAGGGCAAATGACTTACGGAGAAGCCGCAATTCTCCAAGAATATGATTCTGATTTGCCCTTTCATCCGGCATCATAAAATGAGTATAGTGAATGCTGTTTGTGATGGGTAACACCGTAGAATAATCCCTTCGGGCACCGTTATTAAGGCAGAAATTGAGATTGTCTAAATTTCCCCCGGCTACTATATCGGCGTGTTTAAAAACGTAGCGTTCAATGATCTTTTCTATCCATCGCCGGTGGAACAGCCTCGGCATCATCGGGTGACCGGTGTTTTCGAATATCTTGTCGTTATTGGCATTCGCCTGTACCAGGACCGGTAAGCCGGTCGTTCTCGCTAAGACCAGACCAAACATGCCTAAATAAAGCGGATCCCCCGTCCAGATCACGCTGATACGCTCCGTTTTAATAAGTTGTCTTAACAGCAAATACAGATAAAATTGCGCCACCAGATAATTAAAGAGATTAAACAGCTTAAGAAATTTGAATTGACCGATTTTTCCTTCAATGAAGAAATGCCTTTCATGTATGGGGGTTATCGATGGCTTGCCGTATTTTAGCGCCTCAGGGGCGTTTATGGTTGCCAGAGGATGGATATGGCAGACCTTTTCAAAATAACCGCCAATATCACGACTTGTGTATTGTACTTCCAATTTTCTTTTTCGAATGGCCTCAAGGGTATAGGACATTTCAAAAGCAAACATCCTGCGGGCGCTAAATTTTGCCTTTCGAGAAAAAATATAGTAAATGAGAACCCATAAAAAAAATACCGCGCCCACGGAAAGGGTTAGAATTGCGTCTATCAAAAGGAGGATGATTTTCATTGTGAAGTTGAGTTCTAATCTAAGCTGTTTAATTGAATCCCCGGAGGGTAGATACCTTTCAACCAGACCCTCCATAATTCATAGTCTTCAGCCGTCCTGTCTATTCGCATCATGTGTATATTGGGATTACTGTAAAGAACCTTTGTGGCGAGATCATTGATCCAGGACGGACGGCGAACGCCAAAAAAAGACGTTGCCTTACGGAAGATCAATTTGACGGAATTAATTATGCATTCATGCAACGTTATCCTGATGATAAGATCCATTTTATTCAGAATGGATAAGGGCGAACGGCAAACAGCTTTAATATTATTGTAATAGACGAGGATGAAGGGGAAATAGAATCTGGGCGGTTTGTTGTCTGGATGTATTTTTGCAAAGGCCTCTTTTGGCTCATCGCGATGCAGCCGGCCGTAATAATGAAAAAGTACTTCCGGGACCTGAATAAACTCGCCATAAAGGGATAGTTCATTGGTAAAAACAATCTCCGTTGCATTGTAATTCTCGCAAAGCCTTGTCTTTTCCATGGCGTCCCTTCTGATGACACCGTAAATAGCTGTTGCTGGCAGGTATTTGAGGACTTCCATAAAGCGCTTGCGGACACAACAGATCCCCTCGATGGTATCTAAGACGTTCAGGTGCAGGGCGCAGTTGATTTCCTCCACATGACCGCTTGTGTGCGGAGCACAAAGAACAGCCTGAGTATTGGCCTCCAATCGTTCAACACATTTCGAGATGAATGATGGAAGGTGATCGTCGTCGTGGGCGGCCCACATAAAATACTTGCCACTTGCCAGTTCAAAGACACGATTGAAATTCCAAACCGCCCCCGTGTTCTTCTCAATTCGATAGTAAGAAATGCGACTATCGCGGGCTGCATATTCACGACAGATTTCTGTGGTTTCATCTGTTGAGGCATTATCTGAAATAATTAGCTCGAAATTTGTATAATCCTGTTCCAAAATTGAATCCAGAGCCCGGCGGAGAGTTTTTGCACCGTTATAAACGGGCATGCCAACGCTAACCAAGGGATTCTGTTTTTCCGATCTCATAATAGAAGATACACCCCCAACGCAGTTATAATTGCTTTAATTCAAGACGCCCCACCTTATATTTATCTCAACTCTCATTAACTCTTTTTAAAAAACCTTTTGGAGATGATGTGACACCTAAACGAGTATAATAAGAATCTTCTTCCCATTCAGGATGACATTTCAAAAATTCTTTTATCGCTATAAGCGGGTTATCATCCTTCCACTCTTTTTTGCCATCAGGTATATCCCATACTAACCCTTGCGCTCCATCCATCACAACCATATAACTATCATCAGATACTAATGCGGAGTATAATTCCATCTCTGATAAAACGTGCTGATATGAATGATTAGAATCAAATGTAGCAAGAACCCTTTCATCTTTTTTAATCATGCTTTTTACCCGTTCAACAATATTAGTATCTATAGAGCTACCTTCTATCAGATGTATTCTCTTCGACAAAGGATGACTATTAATAGCCAGCCTATTATATTTTCTTATTTCGATATCTATTCCAATAACTTTACCTTTCCCAATGAGCTCGAGGATCGATGCGTAAAGAATTGCCGAACCGCCGTGAGCTACGCCTGTCTCAATAATAATATCAGGTCTAACTTTCCATATCAGCTCTTGCATCATAACAATATCATTAGGGAATTGAATAATAGGTATTCCTAACCACGTAGGCTCATACATAATTCTGTGTTGGCAAGCAGTCTTCAAACATAATTCTGAAATCAATTCATAACCTTCTTTGCTGTAAATATCGACTTCTTTTGAACCTTTTTGTCCAGTTATTTTAATCTTCAAAGTTAAATACTCCCCATTGTCGTCACCGACATAATTTTTGCTTCATAGAAGCTGTTAATTTACCTATTATTCCTTCGTAATCAATAATTAATGTATCCGGATTAGGCACAAGCAAACTATCATCCAGCTTTCTTTTAACAACTATTTCGTTAGATAGTTTACATTCTCTCATGACTTCAACGAGCAAATTATCGCATGAGAGATTGCTGCTTTTACTGTCATCGATAATAACTATATTCCCCGTCTTTTTTACATCTTGAATAATTTCATTCCAATCAATAGGTAACGGTGTATTAACCGAAAAAAGAGATGAATTAATATTTTTATTTTTTAGTTTCTTATATAATTCTTGTCCTTGAGGAAATGTAAAATTGAAACATACTATTGTAGCGTCATTACCTTCAGTATATTTAAATAAGGTGTCATCACTTCTGGAAAATATCTTTTCAGTTTCAATAACATCTTTATTAGCTAACCGTTGGCTTACACTAATGATCCTAAAACCAGGTGAAACTAATTGAGAATTAATAATTTGTTCGGCATCAATTTTATTTGTTATCGTAAAACCGGGAGTTCTAGATATTGAACAAAAATCTGCAAGATTGTTTAGGCATGATTGAGGGCCTTCATATCCTGAATCAACAACAATATTCATAATAGTAAAAGAAGCAGAAGGCTTTTTTAATCTAATAAAGTTGAAAGTGTTAACCAAGTGATCAATTCCTAATAAAAGAAAATCCTGCTGTTTCATAAAGAATACCGACGCAACATTACTTAACATTAATCCAAATCCAATACCACAAAGACTATTTTCACTGTTAGGGGTATTAATTATTAGACTATTTTCTTGGACTTTAAGATTCCTTGTTAATCCCGAAAGGCATGACCCTGCATCAATATTTTGGCCAAAAAGCACTATGGTTTTTGTCTCAAAAACTTTCTTTCTAATTATTTGATTTATAAGTTCATAATATGTCATCTTATTTTCTCTTCTAATAGCATTAGTACCTTATCTGAAATTTCGGTAAACTTTTCTTCTTCAAAATATGTCTTTAAAACGTAAACAGGGTCTTCATTTGATTCTTTTATAACCGGCCCTTCACTTAAATTTATTGTTGGTGCCGGTCCGGCATGATAATTTATAAACTTACCATTTGGATACCCCTTTTTTTTCATATACCAACTTCCTAATGTTGTTAGTTCGACCTCGACACAAACGGGCGTTTTATTTAACAATGCTAATTCTTTTAGCTCTATTAATCGTTCAACATATTTAAAAGAATCATTCCCACTTAATTTCTCATATTTCGCATCTACCGATTGTGCAAATTTATCTATATTAATAGTGCATCGCCGTTCTTTTATGTGAGTCGCTAAAGACCATTCATTATTTTCAATAAGAATCAATGCTGGTAGCTCGTTACTCTTGAGGAATAATAGATTTTCATAGAAACTACCTTCTTCTATAGCACCATCACCAGTGGTTACAACCACTACTCCCTTCGAACCCCTTACTTTTTTACCCAATGCCAATCCTGATGCAACAGCGAGATTATTTCCCAAGATACTTGAAGTATAAACAATATTTTCTGCTTCATTTGCTAAATTCATAGAACCTAATTGACCTTTTGCCAAGCCTTCTTTTTTCAAATAATACTCATCTAATTGTGCTTTCAATGTTTTAGCTCTTGCCAAATTGTAATGAATATTTCGATGATGAAGTACTAAGACATCATTTTCATCCATGATAGCATCTATTGAAGCCGCAATAGCCTCATGTCCTAATGCTAAATGAATGGGTATTTTAAATTCATTATTTTTATATCTTTCATTAATTATTATTTGACTGAATCGTATTCTTAAAATATTTTCGGCCATTTTTATATCCATTATATTGCCCATCTTTATCCAACTCCAAAAGCTATTTTTTAAATTGCAACCTGCTCCCCAAAAATAGGTCGATGAGGAAGAAAGTTTTTCCGTTAATAGCAAAGCATTTTCAAAAGGGAAAATTTTCGTTTGATAAGGAAAGCAGATCTTTGTAACGCTTTGATTCATCAGTACGACCTAACTGCCGAAGCGCTTTACACAAAATATAACAAGACCTGTAGAATGACCACCAATCACACCCAGGTTTACGGATGACGAGTTGAAAATACTTAACAGCCAGATCAGGGTAGCCATTAGATAAGAAGAATTTTCCAACTTCTACGATAATCTTTTCGTATGGTAACCGAAAAATAACGGCAAGTATTTGGAAATGTTTATCATTGATAGCCTCTACATTCATGCGCAGGGATTCCTGATCGTCCTCAGTCAATCCTTGCGAAAAGATTCTGGATACAATATCGTCAATATCTTCAGTAGAAACCTCACCAGTTACTTCGATTAAATCATCATAAATTTTTAGGTCATCGAATCCTGGAAAATTCTTAGCAAGCGATACAATTAATTTTTCTGGCAAATTTGTATGACAGAAAATTTCTTCGCTATTTTCAACTTTTTCTCTCCACTTTTTGTCTTCTTCTCCACGTTTAATTTCACGCTTACTCACAGCAAAAAATTCTTTTACTCCTCGAAGTTGTTGGTCGGATTTATCAAAAAAATCATTTTCGTCCCCTAGTAAAGTTGTTTTGCTAAAGCCACAATTATGTAAGCTCATTTGAATAAGACTAGCAGAGGGAATGTTGACGATGCCGAAACCAACACCACTTCCATCACCATATGGACTCTCATATTTAAAAGCAGCTATCGACCAAGTACCTTTTTCTCCTTGGTAGATTATATCACGTGTATTAACATATGGCTGCAATTTTGGAGCGTCGTCCTGCAATTCTGGAACAATCATCGAATCTATAATGATGCTTTTAGATGCGTACTTGGAAATCCGACGAATAGTGTCATAAGCTGAAGATACGTGATGTAGCATTCCCAAACACATAACAATATCAAAATCCCGATCCACAAATAAACGATCCAAATCTTCAGCACTACCTTGAATGAATTTGGCTTGTGTATTTATCTTCTCGAGTCGTCGGCCAACCTCACCTTTAATAAGGTTTTTCTTTCGGGGTTCAATACCAATAGCTTCCAAAAATTCTATTCGCTTGCAAATCTGTGTTAGAACCCAGCCATCATATGATCCGATCTCTAACAATGTCATTGTTCGCAAAGTTTCCAAAGTAAATTCTTTGATCAGGCAAGTCGATATTTTATCAACTAACCACTCGGACCTATTTCGAAAAAGAGCATTATCCCCGACTTTGACCTTTTGTCCATCTGAACTTCGCCCTTCCCAAACGCCATGATCAAACGGTCCAAGTGCATTTATGTATTCAATATCGTCTATATTCATGCCGTTCTCCTTCATTTTTAATAGATAGATGTCGTAAGATATTTGTCGATACAAATAGACACCAAATTTATCGCCCCAAGTGCAGTATTGTCACTAAGCCGATTGATTTTGGGCTATATGTAAAACGTTTCCCTCAGGATCACGTGAGTAACAATGTAATGCAGGAAACCCGGCAACAGCTTTCATTGGCTTTCCAATGATATCTCCGCCTTGGGCTATAATGTATTGACAAACAGCTTCGATGTCATCGACCGTGAATGCGATATCTAGGACTCCTATCGATCTTTTGCGGAAATCGAAGATTTCTTTCTTTATCAACTTTTCACAATTAACAGTATCTTGATCGTGATTGAGAGTCATTAATTCAAGGCAGTAAAGATAATGTATAGGCACATTCTCATTTTCTATTATTAGTTTTGCGGTTTCCAATACGATATTTTCTGTATTTAGTAAACCATCAATAAAGGGCCCTCTCTCCAAATCGCGACGCTTCAGTACAAAACCTAAACCAACATAGAAATCTATCATTCGATCAAGATCATGGATAATGATACCTGTATGCCTATGTCCTAGAATTTTCATTAAATCACTCCGTTAGAACTATTTGCGCTCTCCAGATGGCGAGTATGCTTAGTTTTGACAATTCAATGGCTTAAAAAAGCAACAACTAAAGCTTATCAATAAGCGTTCTTAATCCATCTTCAAAGCTAATTTCAGATTCAAACCCAATAAGCTCCTTTGCCTTTTTATTCGAAACTTTTCGAATATTATAGTTTTGTGGGTCTTTTTCAATGATCACAGTAGATTGATTTAAAAATTTATCGCCAACAGACACAATATCCCCAAGTGGGATGCACTCAGAGCCCTGCAAATTTATTATGTGAAAGCCCTCAAGGCCAATTGACTTTAATATGCCTCTAGCAATATCAGTTACATGAATAAAGTATCTCGATGTTTTCACAGAACCCACGGTAACAGACTTATTTGTTTTTGCAGCGTTTAAAATTGATTCAACGGCAGACCAGTTATGCTTTCTTGGGCCATAGATTATTCCAAATCTTAAAATTGTAACTGGACAAAAATCATGGTTATATTGCTGCCTCAGATTAGCCTCACTCACCAATTTTGATAAAGCATATTCAGATGTATGACTTGCAAGGTCGATAACCGAGTCCTCATATTTCTCCTCACCCGACGTAAAATCATACACCCATTCACTTGAGGCAAAAATAAATTGCTTTGCCTTTCTTTTCTGAGCTGCCTTAATTAAATTTAGAGTACCCATGACATTGATATCAAAACAGTCATAAGCGTTGTTTACACAATCAGAATCTCTAGATAAAGCAGCAAGATGCACGATAGCATCGACTTGCTCAGGAATAAAATCAGAAAGGTCGTGATCACGTAAGTCTTTTTTATATAAGTTTGGTTTCGGGTTTTCAACAACATCAACACCAACGACATCAATCCCTGCTTTTTCACATTGTCTGATCAACTCTTTCCCTATAAAACTCTCAGAACCAGTTATAAATACTTTCATATTATTTTATCTCACTTACCCTTGGAGTTATCATACTTTAAAGTTTCTTACTCGCTAACATATATGATCTTGCTGCCTTGCGGCTCAAATTGAAAGGGGCTCTCTTTTAAACCAGAAAGGGCCTTCCGAACTTTATCCTGTTTTTCTTCTTCGCAATAAAAAAGTAAAAAACCGCCGCCTCCCGCACCCAAAATCTTACCGCCAATAGCCCCAGCCTTTCTCGCTTTAGAATAAAACTCGTCAATTTGAGTGCTGGATATTCCACTTGCCAATTTCCCTTTATTTATCCACCCTTCGTGGAGGATTTCACCAAAGCTTTCCAAATCATTTTCCGAAAGACATCGCCTCAATTGGTCTGAAAGGCTAACAATTTTATCCAGATAATCTATGTTTTCATGGGTCTTTTCTTTTTGTTCGCCGAGGATGTCAGATGATACCCGTTCTATTCCGGTGAAAAAAAGTATAAGTTTCCGCGCTAACCTTTTCTTTGTGCCATTGAGACAAATAATGGGATCAACATAAACACTTTCATCTTCATTGAACCGTATATAATTATAGCCGCCATAAGCGGCTGCATATTGGTCCTGCTTTCCTATTGGATGCCCAAGGATTTCAATTTCAATTTCGCACGCTTCTCGCGCCAGTCTTTCTGCCGATATATGTTGTCCCTTGTAAGCATAAAGGGCATTCAAAACTCCTACAGCCAAACTACTTGAAGACCCCAATCCTATCCCGGCCGAACCTAACGGAATATCAGCCATATAAACAACTTCGATGCCCCTCTCGATTCCCACTATTTTTAATGCTTCTCGGATTATGTTGTGCTCAACCTCCTCGACCGACTCCACCATCTCAGTCTTGGAATAGCTCACTCTGATCAAATCGTCGAACTTCTTGTTCACAGTAATATAAACGTATTTGTCTATGGCTGTGCTGACAACGGACCCGTACCCTCTCCTATAGTATGCGGCAAGATCCGAGCCGCCCCCGGCAAAGCTTATCCTTAATGGAGTTCTTGAAATTATCATATATTATTTCCTCTTAACGCTTGAATATATTTTTTTATTCCCTCTTCTAAAGATGTACTAGCCGACCAGTCTAATGTATGACTTATTTTGCTTATATTAGCCCAAAAATCGACTATCTCCTGTTCGTTATTCGTCTTTCTTAATTGTTCTGACATCAAAGTTTGTCCTGTAATCAGTCGTTCCGCTGTTTTGCAAACTTCATAAACGCTTGTCGAGATACCAGATCCAAGGTTATAGACGCCGGAAGGGATTTTATTGGTTGCTGCAATTTGAAATGCTTTTGCAACATCTTCTACATAAACAAAATCATTTTTGTTATGCGGTTTCATTATATCGGGGCGCTCTGCCTTATTAAATTTATTGATAATCGCAGGAATAAGCGAACCGGCACGTTGCCCCGGCCCATATACATAAAAGATGCGAAACCATATCAGATCAATGGCCGACTGTTCGCACAGCAATGACGCATAATTATAGATCGACTGCTTTGCCCATGCAAAAAATGAGGTTGTTTTAACATTGTCGGATTCCTTGCAGGCCCCTTTTGTTTTTCCATACTCAAAGCAGGAACCACTGACAATTAGTTTTTTACAGTCGGTCTTTTTAATAATAAAGTTCAGAAAATTAATAGAATTGTCTAAATTCAGTTTTAACTTTTCTGCCGAAAAATCAGGTATTCCCTCCCATGCAAGGTGAATACATACTTCCGGTTCAAATTCTCGAATCGATTTTTTTACAGCATCAAGATTGCCAAGATCGCCTTTTATGAATTCCGTATCTAAATTTTTCAATTTCAAGGCGCCGTCAATATTTCTGACAAAAAGCGCCAATCTGTATCCATAGTTTTGAAGCGCTTTAACAACATGCCTCCCAACAAAACCTGTAGCGCCGGTAATTAAGATCCGCATGGAATATTATCTTTCTCTTATGGCTTTTAAATTTTGTTATGGATTAAAATCAGGGATGCTCCTGTCTTTTTCAGATATGACAGAAGGCTCTGTAGGCCAGTCAAATTTAAAAAAAGGATCGTTATAACGTATAGCGGCTTCAGCGACCGGAGTATAAAATTCTGAATGATAGTAAAAAATCCATGTATTATCTTTAATGGTCAAATAGGCGTTTGCGCATCCTATCGGCACATACAGGCTTAATCGATTTTCTTCTGTTAGCTCATACGATTCCCATTTTAAATAAGTGTCCGAATTCTCACGCATATCCACAATCACATCAAAAATGGCGCCCTTAATACATGATAAAATTTTATTCTCACCATAAGGAGGCAATTGGTAATGAAACCCGCGCAATGTATGACGTTTCTTGTTTTCTGAAACATTGCATTGCTTCACATCTGTCATAATACCCTGTTCAGCAAATTCCCGTTGGCAGAAGTGCCTCCTGAGAAGTCCCCGTTCATCAGAATATGGTTCGGGCTCTATGGTAAAAACGCCGGATAACTTTTGTTTATGAAATATCATCTTAGCCTCTGAAATAATATGGACTTTGGGGAAATGCCACCAGGAATTCTCCTACATACCCATTCACTCGACATTCCTTAATAATCTCATCTCTAAAATTCCAGGCAAGAATAAATATCAGGTCAGGGTTCATTTGCATCCCACTCTTTAAAGTAACTATCGGAATCGAACCGCCGGGTGAATACATACCCTGCTTTAATGGATTGTTATCAATAATCGCTTTTATGTGAGCTGAGTCAAAACCACAAAAATTCAAATAAGTGGAACTTCGTGCTGATGCGCCAAATCCCAGAACTGTTTTAGAAGAAAATGATTCTGCTATATCTATTGATTTTTCCCTGTGCTCGTAACATGATTTTGCGAATGCATTCCACGTTTGAACATTATTCACACCAATCAGATTTTCTTTCTCAAGTAAGTTCAAATAATTTTCGCTCTGCTGCCTTTTTTTTCTGGAAAAATAAATTACATAGGAGCCACCGCTTATCGGACTTGTGTCAATGTGAAAAGAAAATAGATTGAATTGATTTAAGAGGTACTCCAGAGAGCGAATTGAGAAATAGCAAAGATGTTCGTGGTATATGGAGTCATAGTGGAGTTCCTCTAAAATAATTCCACTGTAGTGAAACTCAATAATTCCTACGCCTTCCGGATCAAGACAGCATTCAATACCTTGGATGACACTATGAAGCTCACTGACATGAGGAATAACGTTTCTGGCAAAAATTACATGGGCATAGCCAAAATCTGAAACAATCTTTTCAGCGTTCGTGAGATTCCAGTAGGCTTCAAAAGTTCTAATGCCGATTTTCTTCGCCATCGCTGCGATGTTTTTCGCAGGCTCTATGCCTATCACACTGAAACCTTCACTATAAAAGGGCTTCAGAAAGATCCCGTCATTCGAGGCTATCTCAATAACCAAATCGCCTTTTTTAAGACCGGAAATGTTGACCGTCCTCTCATAAAACGTCTTTGCATAATCCTTTGCGGTCTCCGACGTACCGGTCACCCATACGTAACTGTCAAAGAGAATTTCTTTTCTTATAGTTTCCCTTAATTGTACTAAAGAGCAATCCTGACAAAAAGCTAATGTGAGGGGGTATTTCTCTTCTTGCGCGTTTGCTTTTTGTTTTAATGAATTTGCAAGAGGTTGCATGCCAAGGTCAAGGACATCTACAACGTCTAAAGATCCGCATACTCTGCATTTTTTTATCACTTCATAGTCATTTTCCGAATTCATTTTTACCATCCCAAATTATTATCGCCAAAATCCCCACTCTCGTGAGAAAATACACCGGCCAGCAGACCAGAAAACTAAACTGCAAATCCTTCTCACACCACCAACCCAGTTTCGCGTCCCCCGCATTACCATCCAACCGGTGTATTCTAAATCACCTCGAAGCTTTAACAGGTTGATCAGTTACCGCGAAAATGACATTTACCCAAGCGAACCCGTCGCCTTCTAAAGCTTCACCACAATGCTATTACCTGACGGAAAGTGCAAAAGCGATTCCTTCTTATCAGCGAAGAATTCATTTACAACATACCTTAGTTCCGGATAACCCCAACCGTAATCATCAAAATAAATCACGCCGCCAGGAACAATTTTTTCATAAAAATACTCAAGTGCCGCCTTTTCTGGTTCGGAGCCATTCATGTCAATTGACAAATAGGCAACTTTTTGAGATGGAATTCTGAATAGCGCTTCTGGAACAAGACCTCTTATAAGACTCACGTTTGGCCACTTGGCAAAACGCTTTTTGACAATATCGTAAATATCTTCTTGATAATTTGCACCTGCATGAGACCCTGGCATCTTGCCCCACGAATCAACAAGATAGAAGTTTCGGTTTTGGCTGCTGAACTCTATGTATTCACAAATTGTCTTGCTTAGGATTCCATACCAAACGCCGCACTCAATAAAGTCCCCCTCTAAATGTATCGCTTGTGACGCTGCCCAGCAGCATATATGCGCTCGCCATTCTATTTCCGTCCCGCGCAAAAGCTCAGGAACATCTTTCAAGGCTCCTCGATAGCTATAATTAAAACGATCATTATTAAGAAATTCAACATGGTGACTAGTAACAAATCCGTCGGCGGCATATGTCAGGTTTTCTAGCGCAGCCAATCTAGCGATACGCTTCACCGCCACAGGGAAAAATGGCTTCAGCAGGTCAATGATTCTTTTTGCAAAAGGGTTTTTGATTTTTCTGTCCATGGTCGAAAAATCAGGCTTCCTCTCGCCTAATTTGGCAATCGGCGAGTCCTTGTAATATTTCTTCCTTGTTTTATCCAACTTCTGTGGTACCTTTTCCAATTCTTCCTCCTTCTATCCTCTTTACCAGCTCCTTCCTCAAAACCCTATTCCCCCGGTCCGAAAGTTTCCAGATTTATCCTCAATTTGATCCAGATGGAGTAGCACATTCGAAAGTATTTGGAATTTAACTATGTATTTAGAATCGCAAACCATACACCGTTCAATCACATCGATGTCATTTCCCATTGGGCTCTCCCCACCTCAGATTATCATCTATCTTTCTTTCAGCTATAAGATGATTTATCTCCTTCAGCCTATTCGTGTATCTACCCCTGAATTTCTCCTCAGTAAAATCGATCTTTCGGAAAAATTCGACGAGTTCCCTGCCACCTCGATCTAAATCCCATTCAGGCTTATAGTAATCTTTCAAAACACTCAATATCCTTGCGAAGCTAACACGGTAGGTGCGCGCGTCATTTCCATGCTCGCCTGTAAAAACCAGCGAGCTTCCGGGAACAGCGCGCTGTGCGGCTTCAGCAAGATCACGCACGGTATAGTTTCCATTTTGGATGCCTACGTTGAAGGATTGACCTGCAACAAGACTTGCAGGCGCCTCAAGGGCGGCAATAAACGCGTTTGATACGTCGCGCACATGTACCACTGGTCGCCATGGCGTTCCGTCACTCTTAATCTCGATCTTTCCAGTTGTGTAAGCGCATGCGACAAGATTATTAAATACAATATCACATCTCAATCGTGGACTTACTCCAAAGACCGTGGACGGTCTCATGCAAACCGTAACAAAATTGTCATCATCAAGCTTTTTCAGTTCATTTTCAACAAACCACTTAGCACGTGCGTATGCAGTAATGGGATTCTTTTCGCTATTATCTTCATCCAATTCGCTATCGGCATCAGAAATACCGTACATGCTTTGAGACGACGCATATATAAAACGCTTCGCGCTAACTTTTTTAGCAAATTTTGCCAACTTTACCGAGGCTTTGTAATTTATGATATCTGTCAATTCCGGAGACAATTCGCCAAGAGGGTCATTTGAAAGACCTGCCAAGTGGATTACCGCGTCAATACCATCTAAATCTTCAATGGAAATATCTCGCATATCTCTGGTTATTTGTTTTTGGGGCCGAGTATATTCGTATAAATCACAATACTTATAATAATCTGTATCGTATCCTATTACCTCATAGGATTTTTGTAACAACATTTCCACAAGTACTGTGCCTATATATCCCTTGTTTCCAGTTACTAAAATCTTCATTTTTTTCCGCCCCTCGAATTATGCAGAATATTCCATGCCGCCAATGATCTGGTCAACTATCGCCAGCAACCAGATACTGTGTGTTGTTTCGATTATATTATACGCCTTGCTGTTGACCCAGAAATTAATATCTCCAAGTTGTCTTAATGGATTATCGGGACTAAATCCCGAAAATGTTATTACCTTCAAATCCATGTTTTTTGCTCTTCGCCCACCATTCACTATATTTTTTGATGTTCCACTACTGCTGATTAAAATTACCAAATCTCCCAGATCCGCATAGAATTCTATCGCTTTTTCAACCCACCTCTCATAGCCATAATCATTTGAAAAACATGTTAACAAATCCGCTTCATTAAAATTTACAGCCCTGATATTCGCGTTCTTGGTAAGATCGACAGATACATGGCTTGCGGTAGCTGCGCTGCCGCCATTGCCGACAATTATCGTTTTCCCGCCATTCTGACTCGTCGTTTTTATCATTTCAACCGCTTGGTTTAATATACCAAGATCAACGTCTTTGATTCTCTCACTTAAAATATTAAAGTAATCAGTAAAAAAATTCATACCCTGCAACTTCTCCTGTCGTGATCCTATGCCAATTCTAATCCATTAAATATTACATCTGCATTTACCGCAGTCCCTTTGATAAAGGTGACCTCTTCTTTTTCTCTTTTCTCAATAATGTTTTCATACTCTTTTTCATCAAGTCGCTTTACATCAGAATAAAAATCTACAAGTCTTTGCCTTCGCAACTTGTCCGGGATGTCAACAAATATCCGCATTGCAGCATTTTCGACAAGCTCTTTAATTGCAAGAGCTACAACACCTTCGATAAATAATATGCCATCAGTTATAGAAATTGAGTCAACTCCGGATTCCGCAATCCGCCTTCTGGATACAGCATCGTAAACCGGCGGGCATATCACTTCTCCTTGCCGGACTTTTTTGATGGATGAAATTATTGAAGGAATTTCGTAACGCTCTAAAACAGTCGAATTTTCTTTTCTTTTTTCCAGACTTATCAGCCAGGAATCAAGTTTGACAACTGCAGCATTAATTCCTGAAGATATAATATTTTCTGTCAGTTTAGATACAAGAACAGTTTTACCGGTACGCGAACAACCACCTACAAGAATTATCACGGGTTTTTTAGAAGACTCATCCAGTAATGTCAGGATGTGTTGAGACAAAAATTCAACGGATGGGCAATTTATCATTTATAATCTTTTCTTTTACTATTTTCAACAACGATAATTCAGAATCAACCAATAATGTCCTGCATCCGGTAGCGTTACCAGCCTGAAGGTCACGCTCATCATCTCCTACAAAAATAGCTTTAGAAAGATTTAAATCATGGTTTCTTGCTGCCTGGTAAAGCATACCCGGTTTCGGTTTCCTGCATTCACATCCATCATTCCATCCATGAGGGCAGTAATAAATGCCTTCTATCTTTACATTGTGCTTTTCTAATTCTTTTTCTAAGTTCGTATGAATTAACTTAAGATCATTCTCAGTCATCGCACCACGGGCAATTCCTGCCTGGTTTGTAATAATGAAAATTTTATAATCATGTTTTGACAGTAACCTCATTGCATCTATTGAGCCAGGCAGAAATTCAAACTCATCCCATGACTTTACATATTCAGCTTTAGGTGCTTTTCTGTTAATCACACCGTCTCTGTCAAGAAATACAACTTTTTTCGGCTGAAGAAATTTTTCCGTAAGTAATAGCCTTTCGGGGCTACCGATACTATAATATTTATGGTCAGTAAGGTAACCGGCTAACTGATGCTCTTCTATCAATTGAGACAGGATCACCTTCTCAAATGAAAAATTATTATCCGGCATAAGATCCAACACCTTTTTATCAATAATAAAAAACCCGATTTCCACTCCATTGAGATTCTTATTTTTCCTCGATTTGTCGTATTTTACTACGTATCCCTTTTCATCTACATATATATTATTACGTGTTATACCATCTTTGTTTGTATATACCGTTACGGTTGCAGCGGTTTCTCTTTTATTATGAAAATCCATCAGTCTTTCCAAATTAAGGGGCCAGTAATTATCGCAATACATCAGGAGAAAGTGATCCTGTATAAGGCTTTCTGCATTTTTAATCCTTTTGCCGGTTTCGAATGATACATCTCCAATAGAGTATTTTATGTTTACTCCATAATTTGAACCATCTCCAAAATGGTTAACTATTTTCTCATAAAGATAACCAAGCAAAAGCACAATCTCGGGAATTCCATTTTGTTTTAACGATTCAATTAAATGCTCGAGAAATGGTCGGTTATTCACCAAAGCCATCGGCTTTGGTGTAGTATACGTTAAAGGTCTTAATCGCGTACCCATACCCCCCGCTAAAATGACTGCCTGACTAACACTGACCATTTTTATCTTTAAACCTTTCCAGGAGACGAAATCCGTATTTATTAATAACCTGCAAATCGGGAGAGGGATAACTCATAATTTCCTCTGTGAATTCCATGTTTTCGTTTTTCAATTCCCATAGAATATTTTTTGGGGAAGATATATAATGCGGTTCAACAGCCAATCCCGGATAATAGGCGCTGCCAAAGCCGTTACACTTAATGTAACAAAAGCAACTGCCGCAAGTTCCAGAACGAGTGGTACAATTGGAATAGATCCATGGATTAATATTCGCCCAATTCCGACTGCAATCAACGCCACTATCAACGGTAATCCGACATCACTGATATACCAACGCCGATTTTCTTCAGGAAAGAGATGTCTGTGAATGAGTTGCGTGATTGTTACCATGAATAATAGGTTGATTACCATCATGATTACGGTTGCGCCTACCGCTCCGAAATGGTGTGTCATCAGAAATATTCCAGGAATCATAATGATCATCATTCCCATACTTATATAAAAAATCAGGCGCGTTCTACCATGAGCGTATTGCAAACTCAAAGGAATATGAGATAGTCCGTTGAACATAGTGCTTATTGCCAAAAACGTAACCAAAAGATGTGTTTTTTCGGCAGTTGCCGGGTCCTGAGTCCAGAGAAGAATGATTTCCTGAGCAAAAAACGCCAAGAAAAAGGCAACGGGTATGATAAGTACAGACATCAATTGACAACCGCCATGATAAGTCTGTTTCAATGTTTTTGTATCCTTCATAGCTATAAGCTGGGTAAGTCGCGGGTATAAGGCGGTAACCAGGGGACCCATCAGACGGCTAAAGCTTGTTGCTACCACCGCCGCAAGGGAATAATATCCGAATGCCTCTAAGGTTAATAGTTTACTCAAAATAAACTTGTCTGCCTGAGATATAATCATACTTATAATTGTAATCCCGCCCATGCCCGCGGCAAAGCGCCAAACATTACTTAAAAGAAATACCTGGAATGTAGCTCCTTTTCCGGTTTTGGGAAGATTAGACCATAGAGCAAAGGCCATTATCATTGTCTGAAAGGCATAAATGACAATTTGCCATATAAAAAAGGCCTTGATAGTAGGAGAAACCGTCCAGAGAATCAGGATAGCACCGACACATCGTAACGTTGTCATACCGGCTAAAATCACATTAAGAAGAACCTGCTTCTGTAAACCTATCAGGGCACCGGAATAAAAACTGGAAGGCCATTGAAACATCATGGATAAGCCCATTAAGATTACGGCATAATAAACGGTTTGATGATCAAGTTTGTCCGGTTGTATCCAGTAAAGTGCAATAGATTTAGCAAGGCAACACATTAATATGCCGATAGATATAGCGATTATCCAGTTAAGTATCTCCAGAGTACGGACAAGATTTCGCATTTCTTGTGCTTTTTCTGATAGTGCGGTTAATCTTGCCATCTCACGACTAATCGTTTGCGCGATACCTACATCCAGAATCGTAAAAAATGCCAAGAGTGTAATGGAAAACCCAATAAGACCATATGACTCAATACCCATGAAATGGATATAAAACGGAATGGTTGCGATAGACAAAAGAGCGCTCCACCCATTGCCGATTAAATTCGCAATAATGTTACGTTTAAGTGGGCTCATTTCGTTGTTTAAGACCGGGTTCAGCTTTTGAGGATGGCGGTTGTATTTTTTGCCTTGATTCGATGAGTTTTTGGACCGCAAAGGCAACGCCCATACCTATAATAACCATGTAGAAACCATACCGCATCCGGGAAAGGCTTCCCACGTTGGGATACACATATGTGAAAACGATGATTCCAAATGTGCTGTGGATGGTAATAATCCAGAACTCCAGACTTTTGCGGTATTCCCACAGGCCCCAGATGAAAAACGCAAGACATATATAGAAGAAAATCATTACACCCCCTATGGCCCTCTTACCGATGGTAGTCGCAGGTGTACTACCTGTTCTGAACCATTCCGACGGAAAGGGGCTGAGAAAACCGATCTGCAGGGCTCGGGGAAAATAGGGGATGAAGGCTCCGGCAGAATTTAAAGAGATATAAGGATCAATTACAGTGTTTCCTCCCGTCCTCACCACGTTCGTTCGATAACGCCACACCGAATAAAGTTTGTTTTCAATAAAATCCGGCAGAAAAGATGTTCGCACCCATTCCAACATCAATTCACGCTTTTGTTGAAGTACCATATTCCTTTCTTTTAGTTCTTTTTCCCATTGAAACAATGCTTGGAAGCGTTCTTCCAAGTCTGCCAAAGACAACCGTCCGTAATTCTCTTCAGGCACTTCCATTTTCTTTACTTTATATTTCAATGTCATAAGATTGCTTTCAGGCGTGAATGCAAGCAAAGCATTATACCAAGCGTCCTGTTCAGTTTGCCTTCGAGATAAATCATTATGTATTTTTTCTAGTCTTGCAGCAATAGACTTAGACATAACCTTAGTTGTATCCTCAGCCTTAATCGTGGCCGCAGCCTTGGTCATCGACATAACCTTAGTTGTATCCTCAGCCTTAATCATGG
>JAHIKR010000140.1 GCA_018897415.1 Pseudomonadota bacterium | reverse complement strand
GACGGCAAAGTAAAAAGTTCATATGCAAGGCGTGCGAATCTTGAGAAATGAGACGTAGTTGCTTTACGTCGCAATGACGAAAGATGAAGCACAACACCGCAGATGGACTTTTTACGAAGCCGTACTGGGAGGTTCAATAATGGCAGGACTATCCGTAAATGTTGATCACGTTGCTACTTTAAGAGAAGCCAGGAAAATCAGCTGCCCAGAACCTGTAGCGGCAGCTGTACTGGCTGAACTGGCCGGAGCTGATGGAATTGTTGTTCATTTAAGGAAAGACAGGCGCCACATACAGGATCGGGATGTCAAGATTTTGCGAAAAGTTGTTCAGACCAAACTTATCCTGGAAATGGCTTCTACTTCTGAAATGGTTGGCATAGCTCTTGATATAAAGCCTGATCTTGTGACACTTGTACCTGAAAAGAAGGAAGAGCTTACAACCGAAGGCGGACTGGATCTTTTTATCCACAAAAACTCAGTCGCTGAAACCGTTGGCACTCTTCAGGACAATGGTATTCCTGTAAGTATTTTCATAGATCCGGTACCTGAACAAATTAAACTCGCTCATAAGATAAATGCCTCAACTGTCGAAATTCATACAGGAACTTTTTGTGACGCAACAACTCCCAAAAAAAGAGACATAGCTTTTGCCAAGATTGTTGATGCTGTTAAACTAGCCCACAAACTTAAACTAAAGATAAATGCCGGCCATGGATTGTGTTACAAAACAATTAAGGCTTTCAAGGGAATGCATGAAATTGATGAATTCAGCATAGGTCACAGCATAGTTTCAAGGGCTGTACTTGTCGGCATGGAAAGAGCTGTCAAAGAAATGCTGGCACTAATTAAAGAACTTTGAAATTACTTAGGTGTTTAGACTGAAGGCTATAGGCTGAAGGAAACAGATAATTCCTGAACGTTATTCTCTATGTCTATGACAAAATTTCTAGCCGCTTTAATAAAATATTGGCCTCTGGGAGTCTTTTCCCTAAAAGCCTTCCACCTTCAGTCTAAACACCTGATTTTAACCTATGGAGTGCAAAATGTATCTTGTAACTGCTGGTGAAATGCATGAGATGGATAGACAGACAATTGAATCATTTGGTCTTCCTGGCAGAGTCCTTATGGAAAACGCTGGTCTGGGTGCAACACGAATACTATTTAAAAAATTTAAGGGTCTTGTTGACAAAAAGGTTGGCATTGTAGCTGGGCGAGGAAACAATGGTGGAGACGGTTTTGTAATCGCGCGTTACCTTTCCCAAAAAGGGGTAAGTGTAACTGTATATCTACTTGCCAAAAAAACTACGGTTAAAGGTGATGTAGCTGAAAACTTAAATCTTTTAGCCCCTCTCGACATTACCGTAATAGAAATGCCGGACCAAAAATCATTTTCTAAGCACAAAACTTCCATGCTTCATCAGGATATATGGATCGATGCCATACTAGGGACCGGACTAAAATCGGATGTCAAAGGGTATTTCCGAAAAATTATCGAGTTTATTAACAGTTCAGAGAAGCCTGTTTTTTCAGTAGACATACCCTCCGGGCTTAATGCAGACACAGGCCAGCCCTGCGGCGCCTGTATCCAGGCTCATACAACAGCGACATTTGCATTTGCCAAAACAGGTCATTTAATTTTTCCAGGAGCAGGTTATACCGGAAACCTCGAAATAGTAGATATCGGCATCCCTAACTATATTGCCGAAAAGGTGGGGCCCAAACAATTCCTTCTGACATCTGCGCTGGTCAGGAGTGCACTGCAAAAAAGATCGCCCGAAGCCCATAAAGGTAATACAGGTCATCTTTTAATTATTGCTGGTTCGACCGGTAAAACCGGTGCAGCAGCCATGACAGCACTATCGGCAATGCGTTCAGGTGCAGGACTTGTAACTCTCGGGATACCAAGAAGTCTAAATCCTGTTTTAGAAAGCCAGGTTCTTGAAGTAATGACGAGCCCTCTTCCAGAAGCCGAAGGCGGCATACTTGATGAATCGTCATTCAATGAAATTATGGATCTAATTGACGGCAAAAAATGCCTTGCCCTTGGACCAGGACTTGGAACTGCTTCCAGTACCAAGAATCTTGTTATTCAGATTATTCAGGAATGCAATATTCCGGTTGTAATTGATGCAGACGGTTTAAATAACCTTATTGATAACGTCTATATATTAAAAAATTTGAAAAATCCGGTTATATTGACCCCGCATCCTGGAGAAATGTCAAGATTAATAGGCAAGCCTGTAAGCTTTATTCAGAATGATCGGATAAATTGCGCTAGAAATTTTGCAAAAAAATTTAAAGTTCATATTGTTCTTAAAGGAGCGAGAACTGTAATTGCTCACCCTGATGGAAAAGTTTTTATCAACCCCACCGGCAATCCAGGAATGGCTTCCGGTGGGATGGGGGATGTGCTAACCGGAATTATTGCAGGCTTTGTTACACAGGGTTATTCTCCTGAATCAGCCACCCATGCAGGCGTCTATTTACACGGAACCGCCGCTGATACGCTGCAAAAAAATATGGCTCCTTTTGGTTTTCTGGCAACGGAAGTTATGAATGCCATACCAGGACAAATACAACACTTAATTAATGCTAAACAAACAGGTTCAAATAACAACCAATTCTCTTGATGAAACTCGGGCTCTTGGGGAAAAACTAGGAAAAAACCTTGATCCCGGAACTGTTTTGGCTCTAAGTGGCGACCTTGGAAGCGGAAAGACTGCATTTATTCAAGGCTTAGCTAAAGGTCTCGATGTCCCGGATAATTATTACATAACAAGCCCAACCTACACTTTGATAAATGAATATCCGGGCCGATATCATTTATTTCATGTTGACCTTTATCGCATAGAAAATTATGCTGATTTTGATGATATCGGTCTTTACGAAATACTCCGCAGTGACGGAGTTGTAGCTATCGAATGGGCAGATAAACTTCCGAAAAATCTTCTTCCAGAATATTTGGCAATTCATATAGATATATTGAATGATGAATCACGAAAAATTAGCATGGCTGCGTATGGACTTAGAGGAGAAAATTTGATAGGAAAAATTATAAATAGCTCTAAGGAGAAAACATGGGATTAATTGTTCAAAAATACGGTGGCACTTCTGTAGCTGATCTCGATCGGGTCCGTTATGTTGCAAAACGAGTTGCAAAAACCTTTGACAAGGGGAATAATATAGTTGTTGTCCTTTCGGCCATGGCTGGCGTCACAGACGGCCTCATCAATATGGCGAGCCAGATTACAGATTCTCCTGAAAGGCGTGAGCTCGATGTTCTGCTTGCCACAGGAGAGCAGACAACCGCAGCCCTTCTATCCATAACATTAAAATCAATGAACTACCCTGCAGAATCATTGTTGGGATATCAGGCAGAAGTTTTAACTGACCGCAGTTTTGGGAATGCACGTATTATTGACATAGGGGCCAGCCGTATAAAAGAGCTTATTGAAAAAAATAATATAGTAGTTGTTGCCGGATTCCAGGGCTGCGACCCTGATGGAAACATAACAACTCTTGGGCGCGGAGGCTCAGACACATCTGCTGTAGCAATAGCCACAGCGATTAAGGCCGATATATGTGAAATTTATACTGATGTTGACGGTATTTATACTGCAGATCCGAATATTTGCAAGAAAGCAAGAAAACTTGACAAAATATCCTATGACGAAATGCTGGAAATGTCGAGCCTTGGCGCCAAGGTTCTGCAGATCCGTTCGGTCGAATTTGCAAAAAAATATAATGTCCCTGTGCATGTTAGATCATCTTTCAGTGAGGAGGAGGGAACTATGGTTGTTAATGAAGATTCTGATATGGAACATCTTGAAGTATCCGGCATAACCTGCAGTAAGAATGAAGCGCGTATTACACTGAAAAAAGTTTCCGATCAGCCGGGAATCGCGGCAAAAATTTTCTCTCCTATTGCAGAGGCAGGTATCCTTGTTGATATGATAATTCAAAATACCCGATCAGGAGGTCTGACCGACCTTACCTTCACGGTTGCAAAAACTGATTTCAATAGAGCGATAGAAATATCGAAAAAAGTAGCTGAAGAAATTGGAGCAGAAGAGG
>JAHIKR010000139.1 GCA_018897415.1 Pseudomonadota bacterium | reverse complement strand
TGCTCATTCCTCCACTGCGCATCTTGACCAGGATCTTAGGGATATAAGCTGTAGTGATTCTATGTTTGACAAGAAATCTCAGCATCAGTTCATAGTCTGCGGCTAACACTTTTTTACCCAAAACAGCCTTGAGCTGAAATGGGTAATGAAAGTTGGAGTGGCTGTATTTTTACCCAAAACAGCCTTGAGCTGATTTGGGTAATGAAAGTTGGGGGTGGCTGTATTTTTACCCAAAACAGCCTTGAGCTGATTTGGGTAATGCTCGCTGGGCTCATTATTCTTTATGCATCATTTGTTTGATCTTTTCTTTTATTATCCACCACAAGAAGATAGGCGTAGATTTAAGATTGCGCTCCCATAGCCTTCTTGGTTCTTTTAGAAATCGGGGCAGCCATTCAAGACCTATTTTTATCCAAAAACCAGATGATCGTTTCTTAGTACCTGCATAAAAGTCGAAAACTGCTCCTATTGCGCCAATAAAAGGCACCTGCAATTTTGACTGGTTTTCATAGATCCATTTCTCCTGTTTTGGGGCGGTCATACCAACCCAGAGCACATCGGGTTTAGCATTATTAATAGCACTGATCATAGCAGAGTTGTCTTCCCGGCTGAATTCTGTCTTAAATGGAGGCGAACATGTCCCGCAAACTTCGATGGCCGGAAAATCTCGCTTCATTCTTTCCTCAATCAATCCCAGCACTTTTTCTGAAGAGCCGAGAAAAAAATATTTGACCCCTCCCCTCTCATTTGCTTCACGGGAAAGGCCAAGGAAAAAGTCTGTTCCTGCGACCTTTTCAGTACATGGCAGTCCCAACATCTTAGCTGCGATGATTATTCCAGTGCCGTCTGGAATCAGGATGTCAGAGTTCTTTAAAGCTCGCTCGAAAATATCTCTGGATTTTGCCTTCTCTGATCAGGTTCATAGGATCCATGACATCACCGGAAATGTGAGAGCGCTATATTTTACCCAAAAGTGCTTTGAGCTGATTTGGGTAAAGAGTTAATGTTGTATGTGCCTGCCCTACTCTATTTACCCAAAACAGCCTTGAGCTGAAATGGGTAACGGGTCAGCATTTGTTAAAGATATACTGGCCGACTTTGCGTAATGGTTTCAAATATAATGTCCAAGGATAAGGTTTAAGACCATTTACTTCCCAGGCCAGTCTGTCATTGCGATTAGCTAACAAACGATTTTTCAGCGAAGCATTGCTCATTCCCCCGCTGCGCATCTTGACCAGGATCTCAGGGATATAAGCTGTAGTGATCCTATGCTTGACAAGAAATCTCAGCATCAGTTCATACTCTGCGGCTAACTCTTTTTTACCCAAAACAGCTTTGAGCTGAAATGGGTAAAAAGTTTGTGGGGGCCTGCAATATTAATCCGTGAAATCCGTGTCTAATATTTTTTTGTCAAGAGTGTAGACGCGACCAATTTGCATCTTATTGCTCATAAACGACCTTAGGAAGAATAAACAGATCATACTCATCCTCAGCTTTGATGCACTCCATGTGGCATGTTTCTTCAACCTGATCAATAGGAAGATCTTTCGGAATAGATATCTCAAAGGTAAAATCTTCATCTTCATACTTTGAAATCAGCTTTATCTTTATTCCTGGATATTTGTGATGAAGAGAATCTACAAATTTTGTAACAGCTTCTGCCAGGCTCTTTTGAGTAGCCATAGTCTCCGGCATCTTTTATCCACCTCCTTTTTTATCAATAATGTTCATTAGTTGTTCCACAACGTTTAATAACTGTTCTAAATTATGCTGGTCAATATCTATCGCATCATAATCACTCTTTATTCTATAAGAGTAAAGCCGTCTGAGAGGAAGCCGTTTATCTTCCAGCAGGCCTGGACCGCTTGCTGGGTGATTCGGTGCAAACCAATAGCCCCTGACAAAATGTTTTATTATTGCAAGATGCCTCCAGATTTTCCCCTCCTTGGGATCACCTAAGGCGGCCCACATGGCTTGATATGATGCATAATATGCCCTTGATGCGGAACTATTGAATTTTTTGTTGTTAAATAATTCAATGGCATCATCAAGATACTTCTTAGCAAAATCCAAACGATATTTTATCATAATTTTTCCCCTAAGACGTTAAAAATCTTTACCCCTACCTGCCCTAATAAAATGTCTGTGCCTGTATGTGCCTGCCCTACTCTTTTTACCCAAAACAGCCTTGAGCTGAAATGGGTAAAGTTCTTTGATCTTTCATCCGTGTAATCTGCGTAATCTGCGGCTAATTTAAATTGAATTCAGCACCTTCCATATCCTCTCAGCCGCTCTTCCATCCCATTTAGGCGGCATGGAAAATTTCTTCTTCTTTTTCATACTTTCCCTGTATGATTTCAAAATCGAATCTTTACTGGTTCCACCTAGCACATTTGTCCCCATTTCAATTGTAATAGGTCTTTCGGTATTTTCCCGTAGAGTAATACACGGTACACCCAGCGCTGTAGTCTCTTCCTGTAATCCACCGCTGTCCGTCATGACCAGAGCCGCATCCTTCCAAAGAAACAATGCCTCCTTAAAACCAAGAGGAGAAAGAAGATGAATGTTTTCTGAAAACGAGATATCAAACTGTTCCATCATCTTCCGTGTCCTGGGATGAACCGGGAAAAAAATTGGTCTTTCTGTTGCAATCTGATTTAATGCAAAAGCTATCTCTTCAAAAGATTCTTTCGTATCCACATTGGAAGGCCGGTGCAGGGTAAGAAAAACATAATCCCTGTTTTGCTGCTTCAGCTTAAATGTAGGAAAGCCGCTTACGTTGTCTTTTTCAAGCTTTTTAACCTGATAAAAAAGATTATCGATCATTACATTTCCGACAAAGTGGATTTTCTCTTTTGGTCTGCCTTCCTTGAGAAGATTTTTTATGCCGCTTTCTTCAGTCACAAAAAAATAGTCTGATATGGAATCTGTCACCATCCGGTTGATCTCTTCCGGCATAGTAAGATCAAAGCTTCTCAGTCCAGCCTCGACATGGGCGACCTCTATCAGGGCTTTTTTCGCCACAATACTGCAAGCCAGAGTTGAATTCACATCACCCACAACAATAACCAGATCCGGCCTTTCCTCCTGGCAGAGCTCCTCAAAAGCCACCATGATCTTGGCTGTCTGCACACCATGAGTACCCGAACCAGCATCTAAAAAAAAATCCGGCTCGGGAATTTCCAGGTCTTCAAAAAAGGCCTGCGACATATCATAGTCGTAATGCTGACCCGTGTGGACAATCCTGCATTCCACATGATCATAATTTAGCGACTCTCGATAAATGGGTGCAATCTTCATAAAATTGGGGCGCGCCCCGGCGATCAACAAAACCTTCAAACTAGTTTCTCCTCATTCTTGAATCCTGCCCGCCACCGCGAGCCGCTCAGGCCCGCCCTCCAGCCAAGCGGAGTGAGGCGGACGGGCGAGGCGGGCGGGTCCATGTCTAAAATTTTCTTTGTAAAGAGTACAAGCAGCAACTCCTTTCGGTTCTTCCCGATTGCT
>JAHIKR010000138.1 GCA_018897415.1 Pseudomonadota bacterium | reverse complement strand
GAACTGCAAACTACTTCCAAAACGGAAAATGGTTCAAGGACTCCTGAAAATCTTTTAACACTCTTTTTTGCCGACTTTGCAATTACTGAAATTTTTCCTTTATTTAACGTAAAAAAATTAATTATTAAATCATAGTCGCCAAAATCAATACGACGGAGGACAATGGCAGGCGTAGAAAAACTTGACATTTATTAAATACCAAGCAGGGTTGTGGCTATCTCAAAATAGAAAAATACACTGATAATGTCGACAGATGTTGTTACAAAAGGACTGGAAGCTACGGCAGGATCTATATTTATCCTTGCAAAAGCCATCGGTACCATAGAGCCTAGCAGGGCAGCAACAGACATGGAACAGATGACGGAAAGCCCAACGGACAGCGCAAGGGCCCCGGTATCATAACGAAATTGAGCCACTACACCAATAAGAAAACCATATACCGTGCCCAGGATAAAACCGACAGACAGTTCCTTAAAAACGACAGACCAGATATCTCTTACATTGAGCTGCCCTGTTGCAAGACCACGTACAACAATAGAGGAAGACTGGGTGCCGACATTTCCACCCATATTCATTATTACCGGTATAAAAGCCGCAAGATAAGCGAGCTTGCTCAAACTGCCTTCAAAACGACCAATAATAAAAAATGCAATTATACCGCCGACACAGCTTGCAAATAACCAGGGCAAACGACTCCGCGTACTTTTAAAAACAGACTGGGTTTCTATAAATTCCTCACCTGCCCCAGCCATTTTTAATATATCCTTTGTGGCTTCCTCTCTGATAATATCAATAATATCATCTACAGTAACTATACCGACTAGCCTGTTTGTGCCATCCACAACAGGAACCGCCAGAATATCATAACGGGCAACTATCTTAGCCACCTCCTCCTGATCCATTCCTGTTTGAACGGAAAAAACATCAGTCGTCATAAATTGTTTGAGGGGAGTCTCAGGTTTGACTACAACTAACTGCCTTAATGAACTTACGCCTACAAGCCTGCCATGATCATCCACAACATAAAGATAAAAAGGCATCTCCACATCCAGATGCTCTTTCTGCAAAGACTCGATTGCCTCTTTTGCTGTTATATCCTCCTTCAAGGCAATAAAATCTGGAACCATGATACCGCCAGCAGTATCATCACCGTAACGCAAAAGGCCTTCAACCTCCTCAGACCCCTCTTTTTCCATCTTTTCGAGTATGGTATCGGACTTTTCCTTAGGCATTTGTCCTATTATGTCAGCAACATCATCTGTGGGCATGTGTTCCAGGATCTCAACGATCTCATCCACATCAATGCCTTCTATTAGATTTGAGAAGATATCTTCATCAAGCTCGCTGAAAAGGACTCCCTTTTGCTCTGTGTCCTTTATCATATCAAAAAGCTTCTGCTGGTTGGAAAGCGATAAAGAACGGAACACAACTGACAGGTCAGCTGCATGTGTCTTGTTCACAATCTTGCGGAGGTGTGTTGTAGCATCCCTTCTCAACAATCTTTTGATGCTTTCGACAAGTATTTTGTTGCGTTCACTTAGCATAGTTCTTTACCAAAACTTTGAATATAATAACTAAATTACGGGATCTGGATATTCACTACCTCTCCGTTTTTCCCCTCAATATTTACTGGTTTATCATTAAGAGTCAAGTTAACTCCTGTTGCATTGCCTATAATAAGATTAAAACCAGAAGTTGCTTCAAGTTCAAGCCTGTCTCCTGTATGTAAACTATATTCCTTTGCTCCCAGGTCATCAATAGATACTTTCATCCATGTTTCCTCAACAGCAATTATATCCAGCAATAATTTGTGTGTAGTATCCTCAGAATTTTTATTATCAATGCGCTGTATTAAATCATTGTCTTTAGGAAATTTGATAGAATTCCCCTGAATATTTTCGCCGGCTATCTTTTGATTAAATTGGCCATTCAATGATGTCTGTTCTCGAAAAATTGAAATTAACAAAACAGACAAGACAATAATGCCTAATAATGTACCAATAGCTAAAACAATACGGTGCCAAAATTTATTGCTAAAACTTTCCGACTCGGCTTCATATTTGTCAGATTTCTTTAAAGTAAAGCTGCTTGACTCATAACGACGAACTGCCTCCTCTTCATCGGCACCAACAGCTTTTGCGTAAGCTCGCAAGAAACTTTTTACATAAACTTCAGCAGGCAGTCTGTCAAAATCTTCCTTCTCAATAAGAAGGAGACTATCCACTCTGATCTTTGTCTCATTTGAAATTTCTTCAAGACTGATCCCTTTCTCAAGCCTTATCGACTTAAGATAATGACCAAATGAAAGAGAGTTCTTGTCTTCATTCATATATTGAACCCTGAACCTTCGAACCTTGAACTCTATTTTATAATTTTTATATGAGACATTTCCCGAAGTTCATCTATCCATAAACGAAATTTTTTATCAACTATCTCTTTATAAAGCATATCTTCAATCTCAGGGGATGCCTCTTCGAGTGACTTCCCAGGAGCATTAACAATCTCCTGAATATAGAATATCTGATACCCCTGATCAGTATCAAGCACCGGCGTAAACTCACCTGTCTTTATATCTTTTACTGCCTCTTGTATCTTGGGAGAGAGTTCTTTAAGTTCAAATAAACCTAATCCGCCTTCATCACTAACGTATGATGATTCAGAGTAAACACTAGCTAATATATCAAAAGATTCCCCCGCCTTCAATTCTGCTAAAACCATCTCCATTTTTTCTAATACATCAAGCTTCTCTTCCTCAGAAGCGAAAGAAGGTATTTTCATAATTATGTTACTGAGGCGATATTTCTTTGTTCCAACATACTTGTCACTATGGCTTTTATAGTAAGTCTCTATATCCTCTTTTGTAATTACGATTTTGGATTTTATCTCAAAGTTAACCAGTTTGGCCCTGAGTATCTGGTCATTTATACGCTTCCGATATTCCTCCATGGTTAAGCCTTCCGCTTTAAGCATTTCTCTGAGCTCTTCATCAGTGAATAAATTTGCTTCTTTTAGACGCTCTATCGCACTATCTATTTCATCATCACTGACCGTAATTTTAGATCTCTTTATCTCCTGATCAGTAAGTTTTTGATCAACAAGCTGGTTGAGAATTTCCTCCCGAAGGTTGAATAGCATCCGGCGCTCCTCCTCAAGCGAATAACCGAGCGCCATTATTCTATCAGCATATGTCTTAAACGACTCATCAAGTTCGGAAAGTAAAATTATATCATCGTTAACAACAGCAACGATTCGGTCAACAACTTCTGCGCCCTGTACATCAGCAGTCATGAAGAAACTAAGGGCACAAAAAATAACTTTACAAAATATTTGTCTAAAATTTTTATTTATGATGAAGCGATCTCTTCCCATCGTTCTCTATTTATCTCAATCTTATAATTCTTTTTGAGTTCTTTAATCCAATCTTTATAAGCTTCTTCAACCTTTTCTTTACGTAAATGCTTTATTATAAATTCATTAATATTTGCCGAGTCTTCTTTTGAACCTGAATTCAAAAAAAATCTATCGTAATTCCTCTCATAATATTCAGATATAATTCCCGGAGTTATTACAACTTTTTCCTCCAACTCCTCTGCGATAACTTTTTCTATAAGTAACCGATTCTTTAATGCCTCTCTCCAAGATTGATATGAGATAGCATACTCAAGTAACGTCTTGTCAAATTCACCCTCAGGATAATCTTTTTTTATCCCCGCTATAACCTCTTCAACCTCTGAATCAGAAATGCCAATATTTTGTTCTCTTGCTCTCTCCAGAATAATCATCTGCTCAACTAACTGATTCAAAAGACTTAACCTGGCTTCTCTTAAGTACGCTGAACTCTTCAATGCATTGTGAGAATAAGCTGCTTTTACTATTTCGAAGGTTCTTTTAAAATCATCTATAGTCGTAATTCTTTTGCCGACCCGAATCAGATATTCATCCACGAGCCTATCTTCAGGGTCAGCACAGCCTGATAAAATACTCAATATCAATAAAGCTGCTAACAGCAAATATAGCCCACTGAATATTCTCATTAAAAATGACCGGTAAGATAAAGTTAAATTAGCGCCCTTCGGGCGAGCTGTTAGCTATTGAGCTTATCAGCTATAAACAGTTATCTCTTAGCAACTCCTTAATAAAATTGACCCCAAAAAGGGAATTCCTATACTATTAAATTATGGGGTTAAGGTGTTCAGTCGTTAACATGTTGAGCTATTTCTTTCAAGATGTTTTTGACCTGAACTAACAGGATTTTTATACTGCCTTTTGAAAGTTTGGCTTTAAGAACATGATCTGGTGTAAACTTAAAACGATTTTGCTTTGAAGCTATCATGTCAACTATTCCAAAAGGATTTTTTTGGTGAGCTGTTGAAAAATAAAGTAAAAGCTGCTGCGCTGTTAGGTCAAGCCTTTTTACTCCAGCTTTTATGGATAAAACCTTAAGCATAATCTTTAAAAGAAGATTAGCAGCCTCATTTGGCAAAGCCCCGAATCGATCGATCAATTCTGCTTTAAAATCGGATAGTTCTTTTAAATCTGTTAGTTTTGCCAGCCTTCTATAAGCCGAAAGTCTCTGATCAATATCAGGGATAAAATTTTCAGGGATAAAAGCGGAAAGAGTCATGTTAATCTCTGGCTCTAAACTTTCTATAACTGTCTCCCCTTTAAGCTCAGACATTGAGTTTTCCATCAGCTTAAGAAACATGTCATATCCGACTGCAGCGATATGGCCCGACTGTGAAGCTCCAAGTACTGTGCCCCCTCCCCTGATTTTCAAATCACTCATGGCTATTTGAAAACCTGCCCCAAGATCACTATGTTCCATTAACACTTTAAGACGTTTCTTAGCATCCTTAGTCAATGCGCTTTCTTCTGGAATAAACAGATATGCATATGCCTGCTCATCAGCTCTTCCGACACGGCCGCGAAGCTGGTAAATCTGGGCTAATCCAAACCTGTCAGCCCTGTTGATGAGTATCGAGTTGGCAGAAGGAATATCAAGACCTGATTCAATGATAGTTGTACACACCAACATATCTATTTCTTTCTTCATAAACTTAAACATTTCTCTTTCTAACTCACCTTCGCTTAAACGGCCATGTCCAACAGACATCCTGACCTCAGGTACGAGTTCTTTTAAACGTTTTGCAATAAACCATATGTTATGGATATCATTATGAACAAAGAATATCTGACCACCCCTTTTTAACTCCTTTCTTATAGCTTCCGCAATAATCACATCATCAAACTCCGAAATATAGGTTATAATAGAATGGCGATGTTCGGGAGGGGTTGAAATAATACTTATGTCACGTATCCCAAACAGGGACATTTGAAGAGTCCTAGGTATGGGAGTCGCTGTTAATGCTAGAACATCAACTGTTGTCCTTATTTTTTTCAACTTCTCCTTTTGCTTAACACCAAAGCGCTGTTCTTCATCAATCACAAAAAGGCCCAGATCTTTAAAATCTATATCTCTCTGCAAAAGCCTGTGAGTTCCGATAACAATATCTATTTTACCTGTCTTCAGATTATTGATAATGTCACGTTGCTCCCTTATAGACCTAAACCTGTTCAAGCATGCCGCATTAAAAGGATAATCTTTAAATCGTTCAGAGAAAGTCAAAAAATGTTGCTCTGCAAGGACTGTAGTTGGAACCAGCACAGCAACCTGTTTACCATTATTTACAGCCATAAACGATGCTCGAAGGGCAATCTCTGTCTTACCATATCCCACATCACCACATACAAGTCTGTCCATTGGAATTGGCTGCTTCATATCATTCAGAACATCCTCAATTGCTCTAAGCTGGTCAGATGTTTCCTCATATGAAAAACCCGACTCAAAATCCTGTAAATAGCTATTTATTTCTTTATAAGCATAGCCTTTCTTTATTTTACGCTCTGAATAGAGTTTAAGAAGCTCCCCGGCAATTTTCTCTACCGATTTTTTAACCCGCTTTTTAACCCGCTCCCATGATTTTCCACCCATTTTGTCAAGAACCGGCTGCACTTCATCAACCCCAACGTATTTCTGTGCCATGTTCATACGTTCTACAGGAAGATAGAGTTTATCATCATCCCTATAATAAATAAGAAGAAAATCATTAGTTGCTCCGTCTATTTTCAATTTTACCAGCCCCTCGAATCTACCTATGCCGTGTTCGATATGAACAACTATCTCCCCTTTTTTCAGATCTTCGAATAGAAGCTGCCCAGCTTGAATTTGCTTTTTAGGTCTTACTTTTCTATGTTGCTTCCCAAAAATTTCATCTTCTGTAATAACGGCCAAAGATAAATCAGGTAAAACAAAGCCAGTAGAAAGGTTGCCATAACATATATAAACACTGTCTGTACTGAGTTTAACATGATGGAAACTATCAACAAACTTAGCTTCAATACCATACGGCGGAAGGATGGATTTCAGTTTGTCCGCACGTGCCCTGTTGCTGCAAACAATAACCGTGGCATAGCCGGAATGCTTCTTATCATTAATCCAGTCAGCTAAAGGTAAATAATGTTCATCCCCACGATGGTACTTGATCTGCTCGTTGATAGAGGTGTTGTTTATCACTGAAAAATTATACTGCAGAAAAGTCATCCCCTTGTCGCAGCTCTCGTTTAATACAGGAAGCATCTTTAATGCTAACGGCTTCTTATGTAAAAGTATATTTTTAACCTCTAACCATCGTAGGTAAAGAGAATCTGGCTCAACGCATAGTCTTTTTCCCTTGCAGGCTGTTTGGTAGTTTATTGCTACCTGTTCTTGCGATTCAACAGCAATATTTTCAAGATCTTTTGGCTCTACTAAGACAAAATTTGCATTATCGGGAATATAATCAAAAAAAGTATCCAGTTTTGGATAAATCAGCGAAATTAAGCCTTCAATTCCTGAAAAAATACCCTCCTTCTTAATAATATCAATAATATTTCTGACTTTGGTTACGGGCATATCAAGAGCTGATGCTTGCTGTCTAATCCTGCTGATTATTTCAACCATAGCCTCTTTTTTTAAAATTACTTCTATAGCTGGAAGAATGACTGCTTCCTGGATAATTTTTATAGTTCTCTGGGTTGCTGCTGAAAAAAACCTCAATGAATCTACTGTATCTCCAAACAGCTCTATCCTAAGCGGATTTGGATATAGCGGAGAAAAAATATCCAGAATGCCTCCTCTTATACAAAAATCGCCAGGTTCCTCTACAATTGCTGATTTAACATACCCGCCGGAAATCAATTTTTCGATCAAATAATCGCGCTCTATATCCTCGCCTGCCATAATAAGCTCAGCATAGTTGCAAATTTCCTGTTTAGGAATAAGCTTTTGTAAAAGAGCGCTAACAGTAGTAACAACAATTAACGGCATATCATCATTAATAATCCGGTAAAGTGTGCTGATCCTTTTTGCTGCTGTTTCATTGTGGTAAGATAGTTTCTTAAAAGGTAATATATTATAAGGCGGGAAGTATATTACATTTAGCTCAGATTCATTTATAAAAAAAGATAGGTCCTTTATAAACATTTCCCCTTCTTTTTGAGAAGACACTATCACAATAAAAGACATTCTATGTTCCAAATACAACTTTGATACAAAAAATGCTCTATCAGATCCGGATAATCCAATACAATCTATTCCACAATCCCTGCAAAGCATTTGATTAATCAAGGATTTTAATGAAATATTTTCTTGATTTTGGCTCATAAAAAAAGTAATCCATTATTAACAGGTCTATAGACTTTCAGATAATTAATTTCACAAGGCTAGAAGGAGAAAGGCGTATTAGTTATACGTCGACGACTGATAACGCAGTGAAATTATTTATCTGAAAGTCTATAAATATGCCGGCGTAGCTCAGATGGTAGAGCAGCTGATTCGTAATCAGCAGGCCAGCGGTTCAAGTCCGCTCGCCGGCTCCATTTTGACAAAAAATTTAACGTAAATCTGAAATATATCATATAATCGAAAAACTACAAATTTCATTTCAAAGAATCTTGACATGCAGTTAATATCCGTATATTCTAAACAATTACAGGGTTTTTTGCGTTTTATAAATTTTTGAGCAAAATAAATCTCTAAATATTTTAAATTAAGCCATGAAGTGTATAGATGCTATTGAAGGTACGACAAAATATATTATATCCAAGTTTCATCAAATATATATTGAAGAAAGGCTTGATGATACTGAATATATAAGAAATATCAAGGCAATAATCGATGGAATTGACACGTTTATCCAGGACAACAAAGAAATTATTAGTGAGGCTAAAATGCTTAAGCAGGTTCTTTATTCTTTTTCAAAAGAATTATGGTTAGCAAATTTAGAAAAATCTTACACTGAAAATGTTATATCCCATGATGAAGATGACAGTTCTGAAACTAACGGATACTACGACTATTATTTCGACTATATATATAATCATGGAGTTTATCCCCGTTAGCTTCTTCATTCACTAATCAACTGTTCGCTACATTACATACTAAATTTAGCGAACTTAATGAGTTGTGAAATATAACTCATTTTGGAGAATTAAAATTTTAATCAAAAAGAAATTTAAAGTTGTTTTTATTTGAAAAATTTGAATAACTATGAGAAATATATCGGATTATAATGGATGAAGTTTTTTGAGGAGGTGCAATGTCATTAACTAAAAACAATATTGTTGAAAAGGTTCACGGACTGGGTTTCACCAAGCAAAAATCGGTTGAAGTTATCGAATCCCTATTAGAAATTATTAAAAGTACACTTGAAAAAGGTGATGACGTTCTGATCTCTGGATTTGGCAAATTCTGTGTCAAAAACAAGGGAAAAAGAAGGGGTCGGAATCCTGCAACAGGAGCTGACTTGATTCTTAAGGGAAGAAAAGTCGTTACTTTTAAATGTTCTGGAAAGTTAAGGAATAAAATAAACGAGCCCGAATAAAATTAATGCATTTTCTGCCTCTAAATCTGAGCCTCATAATTTTGTATCGCTAAGCCATACATAAAGGAACCGTCATAGTCCGAAATTATAATCTATTACAATTTCACCTTCGACTCTAATGTCGGTTTTCCTCACCATCTTAACCGCGTTTCACTAATAGTGGATCAGCTAAAGAGGTAAAAATGTCTCTCAATAAACAGGCTGATAGAATTTATCGCGGTGAGTGTCCGATAGAAGAAGGTGCTCT
>JAHIKR010000137.1 GCA_018897415.1 Pseudomonadota bacterium | reverse complement strand
GCGAAGAAATGTGCCAAGATCTTGATGCAGCAAGGTTTGCGAAAAGCGCAGGCATACCAATGGATATGTCGAGACTTTTCGCAAGTCCTTGATGCGCAAAAGATTAGTGCAGATCGAGTAAAAAATCGCTCAATTTAGGATCATATTGAAATAGTAACGAATATTGTATATTAAATACAGACAGAGTCAATAGCTTGAATTAACTTCTGGATAGCACTGCGAGGATTTAAAATGATCATAGATTTTCATACTCATATTTTCCCAAAGGATATAAGAGAGAGCAGAGAAAAATATTTTCCATATGAACCTGCTTTCAAGCTTTTGTATAGCTCTCCTGAGTCAAAACTTGCAGGGGCAAAAGAGATAGTAGATTCAATGGATATTGAAGGTGTTGATAAATCAGTGGTTCTTGGATTCCCATGGAGAAGTTCGGATTTGTCTAAAAGACACAACGATTATATTCTGGAAGCTATAGATAGATTCCCGGAGCGTTTAGTGGGTTTCTGCTGTATTGATCCTTTTAACGAAGAAGCGGTGCATGAAGTTGTTAGATGCCTTGAAGGCGGGCTTTCAGGCATTGGCGAGATTGCATTCTATCAATCAGGAATTGATGAAGCTTCACAGGAAAAGCTTAAGCCGCTTATGGAAATATGCGAAGATAAGAACCTTCCTGTTCTGATCCACACTAACGAGCCTGTTGGCCATTTTTATTCAGGCAAGACTCCAAATACACTTGAGCAAATTTACGGTCTTGTCAGAAAATTTTCAAATAACAAAATCGTTCTTGCACACTGGGGCGGGGGGATGTTTTTTTTCAATCTCCTGAAAAAGGAAGTTAGAGAATACTTGAAAAATGTATATTTTGATACAGCAGCATCTCCTTTTCTGTATTATCCCCAGATATATCAAATAGCAGTCCGGATTGTAGGACAGAATAAGATTCTTTTTGGTAGCGACTTTCCGCTTTTAAAGCCAGCTCAATATTTCGAGGAGTTTAAGAAGGCTGGTCTTTCAAAGGACGAAATTGAAAGCATTTGCGGTAATAACGCTGCCAGACTTCTTAATCTGTAGTTTATTTATCAAAAATCACGCTGAAGACCACGGGCGTGAGCCCGTGGATGAAAGCGTTTAAAAATAGTCGCTATATATGAATAAAATTGAAATTATTAATAAGCAGTATATTGTATGGGTTAAACCTAAACGTGCTGCTACCTGAATCAGATTTCTAAAAAATTGTCTGAAGTGAATTAATTATTGGCTTAATTTGTTGCCTATGTTCTGGCGGGATAAACAAGATCGACATTGGCAGATTTTTTATAAGTTCTTTCCCCGGATTTTTCAATACTTCCATTATGTAACTTTTCATATTATCTTTAGACTCCATAAATAGAAGAACATCTGTTAAATTTCCTGAAAAGCCATGCTGATCGATATGCTCTATATACTGTAAAAAAACATTATTTACAGTCAGGACAAAGGGATCCATTTCAGCTTTGTCAACGCAATTTGTTTTTGAGACCATACATCTGCAATTGAACGGTCTGACCATATAAATTGGGCATTCATCATTTATCAATAACGGACAACTTCCCCATGAGCTGTCTATTTCTTCGTCCGGAATCTCCTTTCCCTGAATACAAAGATCAGCTATTTTGTTTGTGGTTATTTTTGGCTGAAAACGTTTTTTATAAGATTTAGCCTTAATTTTTTTGAATAATTCTGATTTACTGTTTTCAATCAAGTGATCGGCAATTTTATAACCTTCAAGTGATGTCATAGTCACATTGCGCGTGCAGCAAGTAGAACAATATTTTTGACATGCCACTTCAAGGCTTTCGGTAGCTGCGTCATAAATCTTGTAAATCTGGTTCAGAACATCAAGTTTTGTATACAAATCCATTTTTCTTCTACCCAAGCTGAGCGTTCCAATCAAAAATTGGCATGCAAGATTCAGGTTTTACAAGTTGCAATATATATGTATGAAATGGTATGTTTAAAATATTAATTTTTAGCAAGAGAAAACATATTCAAGTTTCGCACACCTCTATACAACAAAAGCTTTAAAGGGCAGGTATTAGATAGTTTTTTTAAAAGAGCAAAATAATATGCTTGATATTCTAAACCACTATACCTTGGGATTTGACCAGGACAGGCACATAGAAGGTTTTTTCACCAGGGATAAAATGCCGTGCATGTCTCGCTCCTTACAAACTGAGTGGGTATGCCTGCCCGCCATCGCTCTCGCTCAGGCGAGGCGGGCGGGGTGCCGTTGCCAAAGCCGGAGTGAACATATTTTGCTTTTTAAAAAAACTATCTAATACCTGCTCTTTAAAGCTTTTGTTGCATAGAGGGGTACGAAACTTGAGTTAGGTAATTATGAATAACAGATATTTTGATTTAAATAGATATTATAGGAATATATTTGGGTGCAGAGTCCAGAAAATTACCCTTGATGCAGGGCTTTCATGTCCTAACAGGGATGGTACGCTTTCAACAGGAGGATGCATATATTGTAATTCAAGGGGATCAGGAACGGGCGCATATGCAAAAGGGCTTTCAATAACAGATCAGTTAATTAAAGGTAAAAAAGCGCTTTCTAAACGGTATAAGGCAGAAAAGTTCATTGCTTATTTCCAGTCTTTTTCTAACACATATGCGCCATTTGGCAAGCTAAAAAGTCTCTATGATGAAGCTCTTGCAGTGGATGATGTTGTTGGGCTGTCAATTGGCACAAGACCCGACTGTGTGGATAAACCTATTCTGGAACTTTTGCAGAGCTATGGGAAAAAATATCTAATCTGGGTAGAATACGGTATCCAGTCTATCCATGATGAGACACTTGCCCTTATAAACAGGGGCCATGATTTTAAATGTTTCAGGAATATTGTCGATGTTACCAGAAATATGGGGATAAAAATTTGTGCGCACATTATACTGGGATTACCTAATGAAAATAAAAAGCAAATGCTTGAGACAGCAAGAACTATAGCAGGTCTTGGAATAGATGGTATCAAACTGCATCTTCTCTATGTTGTTAAAGGAACTAAGCTTGAAAAACTTTATAATGCCGGTGATTACAGATGCCTTGAACAGCAGGAATATGTAGATCTCGTATGCGATTTTTTGGAACTGATGCCTAAGAATATGGTAATTCAGCGTCTTACCGGGGACCCACATTATGAAGAGCTGGTGGCGCCTGCATGGCCACTTAATAAAATAGAAACACTTGCCCTTATAAAGGATACCCTGGAGAAGAGAGGTTCATGGCAAGGGAAATTTGCGAAGTTGTAAGGTGGTCTTAGTTTTGAACCGCAGAACCGCAGAACAAGGAACCGCAGAATACCCGCCTGCCATGCATTGCAATTGGTGTTAAGGTGATAAATGTCACCATACCATCACTTTATGGTATTCTACACGAACAACGTAAAGGCATTGCGGGCAGGTCGAAGTGAAAGATATCGATTTATTCCTTTCAAAAAACTTCTGCTGTTCGACATTCCTTGTTCGATATTCAAATTCTAATAACGAAAGACGCTGAAAATGATAAAAATATTGTGTTGTCAAGAGATATTTTTCGAAAACTGAAGCAATTATAACGTATTATAAGGACTAAAGTATATATGGCTATTTCTGTGTCTGAAAAGTTGCGTCGATTTTATGATCTATTTTCAAGCGATGATCGTATTCTGATCGTTATTAATGCTGATCCGGATGCCATTGCAAGCGCAATGGCTGTTAAAAGATTGTTATGGCGCAGGGTTGCAAATATAACTATATCCAATATCAATATAATTAAACGTCCTGATAATCTGGCAATGATCAGGCTTTTGGATGTCAGCCTGGTTCATATTGATGAAATAGATGAGGAAAGCTTTAATCGTTTTATAATGGTCGATTCACAG
>JAHIKR010000136.1 GCA_018897415.1 Pseudomonadota bacterium | reverse complement strand
GCGGTCACGAAAAATATACACTATGCCCAGGTTATTATTCTGTCCATGATCATGTTGCATGGCAGGCGGGTATTCGGATTTTGCCTGAACATGACTTTCCGTTCAAGCACTAAATTAAGGAATGAGGTTATATATGTCTGAAAAGTTCTGGAATGGAAGATTCTCTGAAAAAACAGATAGATTTGTAGAAGCTTTTACATCTTCGATTAATATCGATAAACGCTTATACTCTTATGATATTGAGGGCAGCATTGCTCACTGCAGAATGCTTGCAAAGCAGTCTATTATTACTGAAGAAGAAGCTTCATTATTGATACAGGGCCTTGGAAAGATAAAAAGGGATATAGAGAGGGGGGAATTTCAATTTGATGACAGCCTGGAGGATATACATATGCATATAGAATCCAGGCTTCTCCAGGATATAGGAAAGGCAGCCCAGAAACTCCATACTGCTAGGAGTAGAAACGACCAGATAGCTCTTGATGTGCGTATGTATCTGAGAGACGAGACTTTAGATATTTTAAAGAATCTTATCAGCCTTAGAGAGCTGATTGTTGATTTTGCAAAAGTCCATATAGATGCTGTTCTGCCGGGCTATACTCATCTACAGAGAGCGCAGCCCGTTCTATTATCTCATCACATGATGGCGTACTATGAGATGTTTTCAAGGGATTGCGGCAGATTCAGGGATGCATTAAAACGCATAAATATAATGCCGCTTGGCAGCGCAGCTCTTGCAGGAACAACATATCCAATCGACAGGGAATATACGGCTGAGCTTCTTGGTTTTCCAGAGGTATCGGCAAACAGTATAGATGCTGTGTCCGACAGAGATTTTATAATAGAATTTTTAGCGGCAGCAAGTCTTTGCATGATGCACTTTAGCCGAATATCCGAAGAGCTTATTTTGTGGTCATCATCAGAATTCGGCTTTATTGAGCTGCCTGATTCTTTTTCAACCGGAAGCAGCATTATGCCCCAGAAAAAGAATCCGGATGTGCCGGAGCTGGTGCGCGGAAAAACCGGTCGTGTCTTTGGGGATTTAATGGCGCTTTTAAGTATTATGAAATCATTACCCCTTGCTTACAACCGCGATATGCAGGAGGACAAGGGGCCTTTGTTTGATGCTGTTGATACATTAAAAGCCTGTATTGAAATTTATTCAAAGATGCTTCCCAATATTGAAATAAGAAAAGAAACAATGCTTGCTGCCACTGCAAGAGGATTTTTAAATGCAACTGATATGGCAGATTATCTTGTTACTAAGGGCATGCCGTTTCGTCAGGCTCACAGTTGTGTCGGCAAAGTTGTAAGTTTTGCTATCGATGAAAATAAAGAACTCCATGAATTGACTATAGAGGAGTTGGAACCATTTTCGTCTCTTTTTAAAAAAGATGTTTTTGATATTTTAACGATAGGGCAGATGATAGACCGCAGAAAATCTTCTGGTGGAACCGCCACGAAAAATGTCAAGGCCGCTATTAAGCTTGCTGAGGGGGACCTTGAGAAAGAAAGAGTGGTCAGTGGTCAGTGGTCAGTGGTCAGTAAGCAGTAGGCAAGGGACTATTGAAGATTGAAGATTGAAGATTGGAGATTTGAGGAATAACTGTTTAATTTTATTGCTAATAAGCAATGACCAGCAACGAGCAACGAGTATGATGTATAATTATTGTTGCAGAAGCATTATTGTTCAAATTTTAATAATAGTTGCTTTTTCTATTTTTTTATCCGGATGCGGCAGAAAAGCCCCCCCCAAACCACCTAAGCAAGAAGAGCCTCCAGCAGTAAATGATTTAAGTTCAAGTATAGATGGAAACAAGCTTAAGCTGACCTGGACTATTCCGGAAGTAAAAACAAAAGTTAAATCGGGTTTAGACGGATTTTATGTTTTTAGATCCAAAAAATCAGTTTCAGAGTCTGATTGTAAAAATTGTCCAGTGGTGTTTAAACAGGTTTCCGATATTTCCCTTGAAGACAGTTCGAAAAATTTAGGAAAAGATAGAAGCATGTTTTATACTGAAGCCCTTGAGAAGGGCTACAGGCATATCTATAAAGTAGTTGTCTATACAAATAATGGGGTGACTGGCAAGGACTCCAATATAATTGATTTCACTTATTAACAGGTGACGGCTTCGTAAAAAGTCGAATAACCCACTTAACTGTCATTCCGGCGAAAGCCGGGCACGTAGTGAAGCTTTAGCGCTATCCAGTAAATTCAATGCGTTCTGGATGCCGGATCAAGTCCGGCATGACGATTTCTGGACTTTTTACAAATTCATCACTTATTAACAGGATGATTATGCATCATTTTAATTACCGGGATAATGAGCTGTATTGCGAAGATGTTCCCATAAAATTGATTGCAGAAAAGGTCGGAACTCCTTTTTATTTATACAGTCATGCGACCTTGAAACGGCATTTTCTTACATTTAATGATGCCTTTGATGGTGTTGATAGACTTATATGTTTTTCTGCAAAAGCAAACACCAACCTGGCAGTTTTAAAACTTTTTGCGGATCTTGGGGGCGGTCTTGATATTGTTTCAGGCGGTGAGCTTTACCGTGGTTTAAAAGCCGGTATTCCCCCTGAAAAAATAGTTTATTCCGGTGTCGGAAAGCGCAAGGATGAGATTGATTATGCTCTTAGCGTGGGAATACTTATGTTTAATATCGAGTCCCTTGAAGAACTTGAGCTTATAAACGATAGAGCGGGTTTATTAAAAAAGAAAGCTCCTGTTGCCATTAGAGTCAACCCTGATGTTGACCCGAAGACCCATCCTTATATTTCGACCGGACTTGAGAAAAACAAGTTTGGAATTGACACTGACGCCGCAATTGAAGGCTATAAGATTGCCGGTGAGCTTAAGAATATTGATGTTATTGGTATTGACTGCCACATAGGATCGCAGATTACAGAAGTAGAACCATTTAAAGATGCCCTTAATAGTATAAAAACTCTGATAAACGAACTCAGGGGGCTTAATATTGGTATCAAATACATTGATATGGGTGGGGGCCTTGGAATAACCTATGATGATGAATCACCCCCGCATCCCGGTGAGTATGCCAGATCAATTATACAGGCAATTGAAGATATGCACGTAAAACTTATTCTGGAGCCGGGCAGAGTTATTGTAGGGAATGCGGGAATACTTGTTGCTAAGGTTCTTTACAGAAAGCCGGGAAAGGCAAAGGAATTCGTTATAGTTGATGCAGGAATGAATGATCTGGTCAGGCCGGCTTTATACGACGCATTTCATGCCATTAAGCCTGTTGTTGAGATTGAGGGTGAACAAATAGTTGCGGATGTTGTGGGGCCTATTTGTGAGACAGGAGATTTTTTGGCTGTTGATCGAAGAGTTGCCGATTTAAGGCAGGGCGATCTTCTTGCGGTGATGAGCGCCGGCGCTTACGGATTTGTGATGTCATCCAACTATTGTTCAAGGCTTAAGGTTGCCGAAGTTATGGTAAGGGATGACCGGTTTCATGTTATCAGGGCGAGGCAGAACTATGAGCACTTAATTGAGGGCGAGTCTATACCTCCGTTTCTATAATAAGAAGGTTGTAAATTGTGTTCGCCTTGTGTGCTTCAGCTTCAGGTATAATAAATTCAAACCATGAAAAACTCACGCATAAGATAACGTAAAGAAAGAATTTGCCACAAATGAAAACAATAGTAACGGTTCAACAAGTCCTTAATAAACAATGACAAGATCCTGCAAGGTTCTTTCTTAACGATATCTAATACGCTCAAACAGTTTCCTGTTTTGAATTTATTATACCTGAAGCTTGCGCTCAATCGGTTTGTTTTATAGGTTAAAATGTTACATCAAAATTAGAGCGGAAATTGAATGGATCAAATTATTTTCTACAAGATGAGCGGGAGCGGGAACGATTTTATTATTATTGACAACAGAAATAGAGTTGTTGACGAAAATGATTTGCAGGATTTTATTGCTAAGGTCTGCCGCAGAAAAATGTCGG
>JAHIKR010000007.1 GCA_018897415.1 Pseudomonadota bacterium | reverse complement strand
GTTGCCTTGCTGACAAAAGGAATTGTTCTTGAAGCCCTGGGGTTGACTTCCAGGACAAAAAGCTGATTATCTTTTATCGCATATTGAACATTCATAAGTCCAACAACATATAACTCTGATGCCATGGCTTTTGTGGCGCTCTCTATTTCGTTAAGAGCTTTTGAGCTAATACTGCAGGGGGGAAGGACACAGGCTGAATCACCTGAGTGCACACCTGCTTCTTCTATATGCTCCATAATTCCGCCGATAATAGTTGTTTTTCCATCGGAAATGGCATCCACATCAACTTCGACAGCATCTTCTAAAAATTTGTCTATAAGCACAGGATGTTCGGGGGATGCAATTATTGCAAGCCTTGTAAAATTTTCAAGGTCACCGCGGTTATAGACAATTTTCATCGCTCTTCCTCCAAGTACATAGGAAGGGCGTACAATAACGGGATATCCAATTTTCTCTGCCGCTTTAACTGCTTCTTCTACTGACATTGCAGTACTGTTTTGCGGCTGGACAAGTCCCAGTTTTTTTAACATTGCCTGAAAAAGTTCGCGATCTTCTGCTCTATCAATGCTTTCCGGCTGTGTTCCCAGAATCGGAACACCTGCTTCAGATAAAGGTACGGAAAGATTCAGAGGCGTTTGACCTCCGAACTGGACAATGACACCCATAGGCTTTTCTGTCTCCACGATATGGAGAACGTCTTCTTTTGTAAGCGGTTCAAAATAAAGCTTGTCAGACGTATCATAGTCGGTGCTTACTGTTTCAGGGTTGCTGTTTACCATTATGCTTTCAACACCTTCTTCTTTAAGAGCAAATGAAGCATGTACACAGCAGTAGTCAAATTCAATTCCCTGGCCGATTCTGTTAGGACCGCTGCCTAAGATCATAACCTTTTTTTTGTCTGAAACCCGCGCTTCATTTTCCGTTTCATATGTTGAATAAAAATATGGAGTAGCAGCCTTGAACTCAGCAGCACAGGTATCAACCAGTTTATATACCGGATTTATATTATGTAAATTACGGTACTGCTTTATACTGTTTTCAGTAGTGCCTGTAAGATGTGCAATCTGAATGTCTGAAAATCCCAGGCATTTTGCCTGTTTTAAAAGAGATGCTGACAGGGTAGCACCATTTAGCCTATGAAAATTTTGTTCAAATTCTACTATCTGCTTGATCTGATATAAAAACCATGGGTCAATACTGGTTAATTCATTAATGTATTTTAATGACATTCCCTTTAAAAATGCATGGCGAAGATAAAAAATTCTCAACGAATTCGGTGTGGCAAGCTTCTGCTCTATTTCAGATAAAGACGGCGGTCTTCCTTGCTGGTCGGAAAAATCCTTTCCATCCGCTCCAAGACCATATCGGCCTATTTCAAGGGATCTCAGCCCTTTTTGAAGAGCTTCTTTAAAGGTTCTTCCAATTGCCATTGTTTCGCCCACCGATTTCATGGATGTAGTAAGATAGTCCTGGGTTTCTGGGAATTTTTCAAATGTCCAGCGAGGTATTTTGACGACACAGTAATCAAGGGTGGGTTCAAATGATGCAAGAGTTTCTCCTGTAATGTCATTGGGGATTTCGTCAAGTGTGTATCCAACAGCCAGCTTTGCTGCTATCTTTGCAATCGGGAAGCCAGTGGCTTTGGAAGCAAGAGCTGAGCTTCGCGATACCCTTGGATTCATCTCTACTACTATCATATCTCCGTTTTCAGGATTGATAGCAAACTGGACATTTGAACCACCGGTGTCCACGCCTATTTCTCTCATTATAGCGATAGAGGCATCCCTCATTATCTGGTATTCTTTATCGCTCAGAGTTTGAGCAGGTGCAACTGTAATGCTGTCACCTGTGTGTATTCCCATTGGGTCTAAGTTTTCAATGGAGCAGATAATAACTACATTGTCTTTATTGTCCCTCATGACTTCCAGTTCATATTCCTTCCAGCCCAGAACAGATTCTTCAAGCATTATCTGCCCGATTAAACTTGCATCCAGCCCTGCGCTGGCGTGTTTTTCCAGGTCTTCGGGATTATAGGCGATTCCCCCACCTGTTCCACCCAGAGTAAAGCTTGGGCGGATAATTATGG
>JAHIKR010000135.1 GCA_018897415.1 Pseudomonadota bacterium | reverse complement strand
TGCCGGTGCCTTGCAGCCCTTGTCTGAAACCAGACTGTCCTATAGACCACAGATGCATGAAAGATATTACTGTCGAAATGGTATATGATGCTGCCGTAAAACTTTTAATGGAAAACTGAAATGCAGCACCAAACGAAAATGCCAAAACCCAATGGTCTTTCAAGCTCAATAAAAGCTTTCATTGCCAATATACCCAAGAAGTATATTGTCAAAACGGGAAATATATTAGGAGGTCTTGCATACCTGCTTGATACGCGTCACAGGCGTATTGTAAAGCGCAATTTGAACTTTACCCATCCTGAATGGCCATTGGATAAGATAAAGAAGCTTTCTATAAAAACTTTTCAAAACATGGGAATTACGGTTTTGGAAATCTGTCAAATGACTTGTTTTTCAAAAGAAGATATTCTGAAAAAAGTAAGAATAAGAGGAAAAGAAAATCTTTTAAATACCATAAAAAGCTCTAAAGGCGTTATTATGATCTCAGCTCATATAGGAAACTGGGAAATGGGCCATCTTTTTGTGTCACGTTATATACAAAAGTCACTGCTAGTAGTAGTACAAAATCAGCCTGATATTGTTGAACGGATAATTCATAAGCTCAGAACAAGTACGGGGAATACTATTATCAGCAAAAGAGGAGCTATGACCAAATTGGTTCGGACCTTACACAAAGGCAAAATGGTAGGCTTATTGATCGACCAGGGGACTTCTCGTGGAGAAGGAGTTGATATTAGTTTTTTCGGCCGTAAGACCAATGCCACATATGCAGCTTCTTTATTGGCTGCAAGATATAATTGCCCGGTTCTGCCGATTTATTGCATAAGGGAACCTGATGCAAACCTGACGGTTGTCGTGGAACCTCCACTAAAATTACATAAAACCGATGATGTTCGTGCTAACTTGCAGACAAATACCCAGATTATGACAGACTCTGTTGAAAAAATAATAAGACTTTACCCAGAGCAATGGTTATGGTTTCACAAACGATGGAAAAGACACTATCCAGAACTGTATCCTGAAGATCTGGCCAGACGGCAGCGCCAAAGAGAAAAAAGAAGGGCTAAAGGCAAAAAAAACGACAATAATGGATAATATTTAATATATATCAGAGAGTTATAACCAATGAAAGACTACATAAAACGCGGTATTGTTCTAATTGATCAGTTTAATTATTTGCGTTCCGTTGCTGCAGCATTATGCCTGATTTCACTATTTATCGCTGTCAACACCCAGCGTCCTATTAACTATGACGGAATCCTATATTTGCAAACTGCTGAGGCTTTTGCAAACAATGGGTGGCAAGAGGCGATGAAACATTATAACTGGCCTTTTTATTCAATATTTATTGCGTGGCTGTCCAAACTAACTCATTTATCTTTCGAGAACTCAACCTATTTATTGAATGCGATCTTTCTCATTATAATAGTAAACAGCTTTATCACTCTTATCGGGGAATTAGGTGGTTCACGTTTCGTACAATTTCTAGGTGCACTTGTTATTTTTAGCCATCCACAATTACATCATTATCAGCACTACATTATTCGGGGGTTTGGTTACTGGGCATTCTCTTTGTTAGCTCTATTACATTTTGTTCGATTTTATAAATACTTAAAATGGAAATATGCCTTAGGCTGGGGAATATTTATAGGCGTTGCGCTATTGTTTCGACCTGAAGGCCTGGTGCTGTGCTGCTTAGGCCCTCTGGTCCTAATGGTTCGACAGGAAACAAGCCTCTGGAATAAATTAGAAAATATTTTTATAGCATATAGTATCAATATTATAGCAGCATCCATAATAGTTGCCTGGTGGCTCAATATGCCAAATCGAACAAGCGCTCAGCTTGGAAGGTTAGGCGAATTCTGGTTTCAAGTTCAAAATGGCCTGATATTCTTAAGCGCCAATATCAATGAAAAAGCAGCAATTATCAGCCAAAGTGTTCTTAACTACCATTCAAAGGAATGGGGTTTAACAATGGTCATATCGGGGCTGACTGGAATGTATTTATATAAACTAGTAGCGACTCTCTGGCCGGTACACACATTGCTTTTCGGCCACGCTTTCTTTAAAAGACTTATGCCCACAGAAAGCGGCATAAAAAGAGTGATAATATATTTTTCAATATTAAATCTGCTTATACCAGCTATAGCATTAGGACAACGATTTTATATATCATACCGTTTTATAATGCCGGCAAGCCTGGTTTTGCTGCTCTGGACTCCATTCAGCCTGCATTATATTATGCAGAAATGGCTGAATAAAAAAACAGTTTTTAAAAATAATTTTGTATTCCCCATACTATCACTTGCTTTCTTAATCATGTTTATCTATGCCTTTATACCTCCCAATCAATCAAAGGCATATATCACTATTGCCG
>JAHIKR010000134.1 GCA_018897415.1 Pseudomonadota bacterium | reverse complement strand
TAAATGTCTGGCAAATTGAAGGTGACTCTTGTTAAAAGCATGATTGGAAGGCCTGAAAAACATCGCAAAATACTGCGCAGTATGGGGCTTACTAAGATCAACAGAGCTGTTGCATTTGAAGACGCTCCATCTGTTCGGGGGATGATCAATAAAGTTGCACATTTAGTTAAGGCTGAGGAGAAGATTGATGAAGCTTAATGAATTGTCACCGGCAAAGGGATCTCGCAAATCGCGAAAACGTCTTGGGCGTGGTGTGGGGTCAGGGACAGGCAAGACTGCCGGCAGAGGGACAAAGGGACAGAATAGCCGTTCCGGCGGGGGCGTTAGGCCAGGTTTTGAGGGAGGTCAAATGCCTATTCATCGTCGTTTACCCAAACGTGGTTTTACAAATATTTTCAGAAAAAATATTGCGGTAATTAATATACGTGACCTATCGAGATTTGAGAAAGACAGCATAGTGGATGAAGATGCTCTTTTTAACTCCGGCCTTGTTAAGGGTAAAATAGATGGTATCAAACTTCTTGCTCAAGGTGAGATGAAGATTCCTCTTACGATACGGTTAAATAGCGTTAGCAAAAATGCCAGAGAGAAAATTATTGCTGCTGGTGGAAATATAGAGGTTTTATAGTATGGTTGGCGAGGGGTTCGGAAATATATTTAAAATACCCGAGCTAAAAAAAAGGATATTATACACTTTTGCTCTTCTTATAGTTTACCGTATCGGAGTGCATGTTCCAACTCCCGGCATAGATGCTGTTGCGCTCGCCTCATTTTTCGCTCGAGCAAAAGGGACCCTGCTTGGCCTGTTTGATATGTTTTCGGGCGGTGCGTTAGAAAGGCTCTCGGTTTTTGCTCTCGGGATAATGCCTTACATAAGCGCATCCATTATTCTCCAGCTTTTAACAGTAGTTATACCGCATCTCGAGAGGCTGTCAAAAGAGGGCGAACAGGGGCGGAAAAAGATTACACAGTATACCCGTTATGGAACTGTATTGTTAAGTATAATACAAGGGTTCGGTATCAGCATCGGCCTTGAACAAATGAGTTCACCAGGCGGTGCTCCTGTGGTTGTAAATCCTGGATGGGAATTCAGACTTATGACTGTAATTACCCTAACGGCAGGAACCGCCTTTATTATGTGGTTAGGTGAGCAGATAACAGAGAGAGGGATCGGTAATGGTATTTCACTTATAATATTTGCCGGTATTGTTGCCCGGCTGCCAACTGCAATAGCAAATACTTTTAAACTCCTTTCAACAGGAGAAATGGGAATCTTTTTAATCATAATCATGGTAGTTTTTATGATAGCTGTCGTAGGTTGCATTATATTTGTTGAGCAGGGGCAGCGACGCATACCGGTACAATATGCTAAAAGGGTTGTGGGCCGGAAAATGTACGGAGGTCAGAGCACCCATCTTCCATTGAAAATTAATACCTCTGGAGTAATACCACCTATTTTTGCATCATCAATTATGATGTTTCCGGCAACTATAGGCAGTTTTATAGCAATTGCATGGATGCAGAATATTGTCTCTGCAATAACGCCGGGCAGCATTATTTATGAAGTATTATTTGTAGGTCTGATATTCTTTTTCTGTTATTTTTATACCGCCATCACATTTAACCCTGATGATGTCGCGGAAAATATGAAAAAATATGGTGGCTATATACCTGGTATCCGTCCGGGTAAGCGTACAGCAGACTATATTGAGAGAGTTTTGACCCGGATAACTCTTGGTGGGGCAATATATGTTTCAGCGGTATGTGTGCTTCCGTCAATTTTAATATCAAAATTTAACGTTCCTTTTTATTTCGGCGGTACGGCTCTTCTTATAGTTGTTGGTGTAGCTATTGATACTGTGTCTCAAATAGAATCACACATGTTGACACGTCATTACGAGGGTTTTTTAAAAAAGGGCGGAGATAGGATTAAGGGAAGATTTTAAGGTGGTGATTTTAAAATCACCCGAAGAGATTGAAAAGATTTATGCAAGTAATCAGGTCGTTGCGGAAATTCTTTCTAAACTTGAGTCAGAGATAACAGCTGGAATTGATACTCTTTATTTAAATGACCTTTCAGAACGTTTGGCTTATGAGAGAAATGCAATTCCGGCTTTCAAGGGATACAGGGATTTTCCATATTCAATATGCACATCTGTTAATAACACGGTTGTACATGGATTTCCTTCTAAAACTCTGCTGAACGAAGGCGATATTATTAGCTTGGATTTTGGTGTTCTTTTGAACGGTTATTACGGTGATGCAGCTATTACGGTGGCTGTTGGCAAGATATCCGAATCTACCAGAAGGCTAACTCGGATTACAGAAGAGGCTCTCTATAAAGGTATTGAAAAGGCGATTCCAGGCGGCAGGCTTTCGGATATTTCTCATGCAATCCAAACTCATGTTGAAGCGGCTGGTTTTTCTGTAGTTCGCAAGTTTGTAGGGCATGGTATAGGAAGCAAGCTTCATGAAGAACCTCAGATACCTAATTTTGGGAAGCCTGGTATGGGTATCAGATTAAAACCGGGTATGACTTTGGCTATAGAACCCATGGTGAATGAAAAAAATTATGATGTAGAAATACTTGAAGATGGATGGACAGCTGTAACAAAGGATGGTTCTTTGTCTGCACATTTTGAGCATACAATTGCGGTTACAGAAAGCGGTCCACGTATCTTAAGTAAAAGGGATGGGAGTTAAAAATGCCAAAGGAAGAGGCGATAAAGGTAGAGGGCAAGGTTATCGAGGCTTTACCCAATGCAATGTTTAGGGTTGAGCTGGAAAATAAACACCAGGTGCTTGCGCATATTTCTGGGAAAATGCGCATGCATTTTATAAAAATTTTGCCGGGAGATAAGGTTACAGTCGAGCTTTCACCATATGATCTTTCTCGTGGCAGAATAACATATAGGGTAAAGTAAAATAGCTAAGAGCATAGAGCGTAGAGCATAGAGCAGAGAGCGTAGAGCATAGAGCGTAGAGCAGAGAGCATAGAGCAGAGAGCAGAGAGCATAGAGCGTAGAGCTAAGAGCTTGCCCGAAGAGCATAAGGGGGTTTTATTTATGAAAGTAAGAGCATCAGCTAAAAAAATTTGCAGTAAGTGTAAAATAATTCGTAGAAAAGGTGTTATAAGAGTTATCTGCAAAAATAAGCGGCACAAACAGAGGCAAGGATAGAGGAGGATAAGCTTTGGCGAGAATTGCGGGCGTAGATTTACCTAGGCAAAAGCGGATCGAGATAGCGCTGACATACATTTATGGAATTGGCAGGACAGTGTCTAAAAATATACTGGCAAAGCTTAACATTAATCCTGATACCAAGAGTGATGATTTGTCAGAAGATGAGATTAATAATATTCGCAAGGTTATTGACAGTGAATATAGGGTTGAAGGTGAGCTCCGTACAGAAGTTTCTATGAATATCAAAAGACTTATGGATCTTGGATCATATCGTGGCCTCCGCCACCGGAAATCGCTTCCCGTGCGGGGACAGAGGACAAGTACTAATGCGCGCACAAGAAAGGGGCCGAGAAGATCAGCCGTTAAGAAGAGAGGTGGAGACAAAAGGAAGTGATTCGGGTAATAAGTTTAACATATGTTTTCTTAAAGGATTATTTAATCTTAGCCCGTAACCCGTAAGAAGAGAAAGAGGCTTTATTTATGGCTAAAAGAGTCCGTACTAAAAAGAAAGAAAAGAAAAATATTTCGAATGGAATAGTGCATATTCAATCTACTTTCAATAATACAATAGTTACTATTACAGATCCTGCAGGTAATGTTGTTGCTTGGTCAAGCGCTGGCGTTCAGGGATTTAAAGGATCTCGAAAGAGCACACCATTTGCCGCTCAGCTGGCAGCAGCAGACGCTGTAAAAAAGGCGATGGAATATGGGATGAAGAATGTTGAAGTATATGTAAAGGGTCCTGGAGCAGGAAGGGAATCGGCGCTTCGCTCATTGCAAGCCGCAGGGTTTAATGTTGTTATTATAAAAGATGTTACTCCTATTCCACATAATGGTTGCCGACCACCAAAAAGACGCAGGGTATAGATAAAGGAGGAAATTTGGCACGATATATAGGGTCAGTTTGTCGGCTATGCCGACGAGAAAACTTAAAATTGTTCCTAAAAGGAGATCGCTGTTATTCTGATAAATGTGCTTTTGACAGACGGAGTTATCCACCAGGCAAGCATGGCCAGCGTCGTGGAAGAAAAAATTCAGACTACGCTATTCAGCTTCGTGAAAAGCAGAAGGTAAAACGTATGTATGGTCTTTCCGAAAAACAATTCCGTCTGTTTTTTAAGAGATCGGACCGTCAGAAGGGTATAACTGGAACAAATTTACTTGTATTGCTGGAACGCCGGCTTGATAACGTTGTTTATCGTTTGGGCTTAGTTAATTCAAGAAATCAAGGCCGTCAGCTTGTCAAGCATAGTCACTTCCTTATTAATGGCAAGAAGGTAAACATTCCTTCATATACGATAAAAATGGGTGATGTTATTGAAATACGTGAAAAAAGCCGTAACATGCAGGTCATAAAAGATTCACTTGACGCCGTTGTCCGAAGAGGTATTCCCCAGTGGCTTGATTTGGAAAAAGAGAGCTTGAAAGGTATGGTAAAAGGTTATCCTGTTCGAGAAGATCTGACAATGCCTATTCAGGAGCAGCTTATAGTGGAGCTTTATTCCAAGTAAAAGGCAGAATTTTGCATTTAGCACTTATATTGCAATTGGAACGAGTGAATAACTAAATCCCCATAAAATTTAATCTGGAGATAAAATATGTCGTCAAATGAACTTATGTACATGAACTGGCAGGAAATGATAAGGCCAGAAAAGGTGCAGGTAACCAGCAAACCTAGTTATGGCAAGTTTGTTTGTGAGCCTCTTGAAAGAGGATTTGGCATAACGATTGGCAATTCTTTAAGGCGGATAATACTTTCTTCTTTGTATGGATCTGCAATAGTAGCGGCAAAATTTGATACTGTAATGCATGAATTCAGCGTTATTCCAGGTGTGCTCGAGGATCTTTCTGAGATTATTCTTAACTTGAAAGAGGTGCGCTTCAAATTAGCCGATTCCGAACCAAAGACAGTTCATATTGATGCTGAAGGAGAGAGAGAAGTAACTGCTGGCGATATAATCAGTGATGACGGAAGATGCGAAGTCCTTAACCCTGATTCACATATTGCAACTCTCTCTAAGAAGGCGAAACTGAATATGACTATGACTGTTAAAGTCGGGAAAGGATATTCTTTGTCCGAAGCAAATAAGGATGAAGATGCACCTTTAGGAACAATACCTATTGATGCAGTATTTTCTCCGATTAAACGTGTAAATTATGTAGTAGGTAATGCTAGAGTAGGGCAGAAAACAGACTATGATAAGCTTACCTTAGAGGTTTGGACAGATGGAAGCATACTTCCCGAGGATGCCGTTGCATACGCCGCCAAGATTTTAAAAGAGCAATTGACAATTTTTATTAATTTTGATGAAAAGATTGAACCAGAAGCCGAGAAAAAATCTGATGAGCTGCAGGAGCCTCAGTTTAATGAAAACCTTTACAGAAGTGTTGAGGAACTTGAGCTTTCTGTTCGCAGCGCTAATTGCCTCAAAAATGCCGATATACTAAAGATTTATCAATTGGTAAGTAAAACCGAAGCAGAAATGCTTAAAACAAAAAACTTTGGTAGAAAATCTTTGAATGAGATTAAGGAAGTCTTAAGTGAAATGGATCTTTCTTTGGGTATGAAGCTTGAAGGATTTGTGCCTCCTGAGGAAAACACAGAAGAAGAGGAGCAAGCTGATCTATGAGACATCGAAAAGCTGGATTGAAATTAAATAGAACTAGTAGTCACAGAGATGCCATGTTCAGAAACATGGTAACCTCTCTGTTTAAATATGAGCGTATCCGTACTACTGATACAAAAGCAAAGGGATTAAGACGCTGGGCAGACCATCTGATTACTCTTGCTAAGCGGGGAGATCTACATGCTAGGCGACAGGCGTTTTCAATAATAAGAGAGAAAGATGTCGTTCACAAACTGTTTAGTAAAGCTAATGAGCGCTTTGGTGCAATGTTAGGAGGATATACCAGAATTGTTAAGCTGGGAAGACGTCCTGGAGATGCTGCGTTTGTTTCTATGATTGAGCTCGTTACTCCGGAAAAGAGCAAAAAGAAGAAAACTAAGGCCAAAAAAAGTCCCGCTGTTAAAAAGAAACAGGTTGCGGTAGAGAAGGCCAAACCCGAGAAAAAAGAAGAAAAGCTTATAGAAAAGATAGCAGAAGAGAAGTCTGCTAAGTCTGAAGAAGATACAGACAAGAAGCCGGATAAAATGGAGCTATCGGCAGAATCAGAGGAGACTCCACCTGAAGAAAATAAGGCTGAAGATGATATAGAAAATACCGAACCCGAAAAATAGTAGTTTTTTAAATATAATAACAAAAAAAGCCCTGTTTGAACACATACAGGGCTTTTTTTGTTATTATGACTCAAATTTTGCTCCATGTAACAGCTTTATGAAAATATAGCCGCTTCAGGTATAATCAAATTAAAACCATGAAAAACTCTCGCATAACATATCATAAAGAAAGAACTCGCAGCGAATTTAAAGAGATTATTGCAGTTTAGTGAAATATAATAGAAAAATATATAATTCTGACAGGTTCTTTCTTAATGATATCTAATGCGTTCAAACAGTTTCCTGATTTTAATTTGATCACACCTGAAGCTCACTACCAGCCTTCCACCTTCAGCCTATCCACCTGTAGTTACTTTGTACTTTTCAAATGCTACCCGTGCTTCTTCTATTAATAGATATTCTTTTCCTGTATATCTTGGCGAGAAGTGGAAAAGAGTGTATTGTTTAATATTGGCCTTGCCTGCTAATCTGCCGGCCTGACGAGCAGTAAGGTGATATTTTTTTTCAGCTATGTCTCTGTCATTTTCAAGAAACGCTGCTTCTATAAAAAGATGATCCGAATTTTTTGCAAATTCTATTATTTTTTCTTTGTTGTGGTTATTATAAACTACATCTGCAATATATGTAATTTTTTGCCCTGGAGTAATGAGAGCGATTTGTTTTGAAAGATCGCCGAGAATAAATTTCTTTTCTTTATTATTTTTCCCACATCTTACAACGAATTCAGATTCAGGATTCTGGAGGTTGAATAATGCTTGTTTGAACTCTTTTAGCCAGGGGCCTATTTCAAGTCCAAGAGCAATAACTTTGTCTTTAATTATATTAACGTGAAATCGTTCTTCGATTGAAAATCCCAGGCATGGTATACTGTGATCTATGACTACAGCGGAAATGGACAGAGCTGGTTCCTTTAAAAGGATGGCGTTAAAGGGTCCTTTTACATCTTCTTTAGTAGGGATAAATTTATTTTGACACACATACTGTCTGGAAATTAGGTGATTAGGATATACTTCAGTAACGTTTAAAGAGAACCTGTTGCTGAAATTTCCTACAAGGTTCCATGAATAGCTGGCCAGTTTTCCTTCAACATTTTTCATAAAACCTTCGGGGCCATACATATATAAGTTTTTTTCGCGGCCAAGGAAAAGCCGCAGCACTCTATCGAAACCAACAAAATGGTCTATATGTGTATGTGTGATAAAAATGTGGCTTATCTTAAGAATATCTCTTGTTGAAAGAGAATTAATATCGCCTAAATCGAAAATTACCGCTCGTTTTTCAAATAAAAAGGGGATAAATATTCCCGGGTCATCAAAAGGTCCGTTGGTTAGCCTTGGATGAAAGGATGGGCGCATTGTTATAGTAGGATTTTGATAACTTGCTGGTTTATACAATGATATATATCTTCATCAGAACCGAATATGTCAATAATATCTTTGTGATTTATTAGCTTTTCTATGACAAAAGATGTGACATAAATGCTTACAATATGTGGCCTATGCACAATATTTCTAAATGGCGCAACTTGATAGTCAACATCAAACTCATCAGAATTAGTTAACTTCTTAAGGCATTTATTAATCTGTTCTTCCAGTCCATTTTTATTGGTTGTTTCAATGATATTATTTTCAATAAGCTTCATGGCAATAGCATTCGAGAGCGGTTCGATACATTCTTTTACGCTGTTTATTGCCTGTCTTCTAGCATATTCCTTTGAAGATTCTATTTTAGACAAAATACTTGACTCGCGAGTACTTGGCCTGAATATTTTAGCCATAGATTATTCCCTATATTTATTGTAACGGTTCAGGGTTCACGGTTCAGAGTTAGTGAAGGTTAACAAAAGGAAGGTAACACTGAACTCTGAACGCCTAATGTTCATTTAATTTTTTT
>JAHIKR010000133.1 GCA_018897415.1 Pseudomonadota bacterium | reverse complement strand
GGAAAATGAATCAAAAGGACTTTATCCGGCAACTATTTCAGACAGCCTTGATAGATGTATAAATCTTGATAACACATGGAGCGAAGGCTCGCCTTTTATGCGTTCAATAAGAAGCCCATTCAGCCTGCACAAAAAGAATCAGGAAAAGTACGGAAAATATTCACAACCACCTCTTGTTGACGTGATTGGAACTTATTTTGACGGCATAAGATCCGAAGAAGAAAGCAATATTGACTTTATACTTGACTGCATGTGGGATCTTGAAAAAGCTGCTTCGCATGCCCGGAGGTTTACAGGAGACATCCCATGTTCCAATGAAAACCTGATAGACTTCATTAATGAATACAGAAGGTCAGATCTATATGCCTTTCATCAGGACTTTGAAAATCAACATGATATTCCAAGGGGAATGGCGCTGGAATATGCCAATAAAGAGCCAAATATTCCTGACTGGACAAAAAATATATTAAACTTCCCAAATCCATCGGCACTCCAGCCAAAAAATATTATCGGTTTTGTTTACGACTTCCTTATCAGAGCAAACTGGAAACCTAAACATATTGCGAATATTTTTCGTGATTTGTATCAAAACCCTGCCCATAACTGGACTCAGGACTTTTTTAAATATCCTGCGGAAGAAAAGGCTAATTACTGGGCAAGAGTATATAGCGCCGTAGCTTTGTGGAGAACAGGAAAATTAAACATAGCTGTTAAATAAAAGCTAACTACTCAGGTGGATAGGCTGAAGGCTGAAGACTGTTAGGAAAAAGCGAAAATACGGCGCATTTTGAAGCCATGTTTGGTGCAAAAATCAGTTGTTTCCGCCAAAGCACGGCAATCGTGCCCTTCTGACCCCTTCAACCTTCAGTCTAAACAGCTTCAACCTGACTACGTGAGTAGTCACAATAAAAGGAGAATTATAGATGATCATTGGAACATCTAAAGAAATTAAAGACAATGAATACCGTGTTGGGATTACACCTGGAGGTGTGCGCCAGCTTGTTCAGGCAGGACATCAGGTGCTTGTAGAAACAGGTGCAGGCAAGGGCAGCGGTTTTTTAGATGAGGAATATGAAACTTCCGGGGCAAAAATCGTGTCAACCAGCGCTGAAGCATGGAGCGCTCAGATAGTCGTAAAGGTAAAAGAACCGCAACCAGTCGAATATGATTTTATGCGGCCGGATCTGACGCTTTTTACCTTCCTGCACCTGGCGGCAGACGAGCAATTAGCGCGCGAGATGATGGCTCGAGGGGTTACCGGAATAGCGTACGAAACAGTCGAGCTTCCCAACGGACAATTGCCTCTGCTGACGCCGATGAGCGAAGTAGCCGGACGCATGGCAATCCAGATTGGCGCCCACTACCTGGAAAAGGAAAACGGCGGCCGTGGCAAGCTGCTTGGAGGTGTGCCTGGTGTGCGTCCTGCTGACGTAGCGATTATCGGCGCAGGAGTTGTAGGCACAAACGCAGCCCAGGTGGCACTTGGCATGGGAGCTCATGTAATGGTAATTGATATTGACCTGGATCGGCTGCGATACCTTAATGACGTACGCGCAGGAAGACTGATCACACTGAGCTCAAACCCTCTTAATATTGCCGAAACAGTTCGCAGGGCAGACCTGCTTATAGGCGGAGTCCTGATAAAAGGCGCAAAAGCGCCAAAACTGGTCACGCGTGAAATGATAAGCACCATGAATTCAGGCAGTGTGGTTGTTGATGTTTCTGTTGATCAGGGCGGCTGCATAGAAACTACAAAACCCACAACCCATTCAAATCCAACTTATCTTGTTGACGATGTCATTCATTATTGTGTATCCAATATTCCGGGCGCTGTTCCGAGAACAAGCACATATGCTCTCAGCAACGCAACCCTTCCATATGTTTTAAAGCTGGCAAATATGGGACTTGAAGCTGCAATTAATGCTGATCCATCACTAGCCAAAGGCATAAATATCTATAAAGGAAAAATAACTTACCAGGCTGTTGCCGAAGCTTTTGGCATGGAAGTAGAAAAATTGGATTAAAAATCAGGTAATTATGAAAAAGAGAATAACCGACATACCCAAATCTGACCGTCCAAGGGAGAAACTTCAGCTCAAAGGCGCTGAATCTCTCTCAGACCTCGAATTGCTGGCTGTTTTGCTGGGAAGCGGGACAAAAAAGGTTGATGTAATGGCACTGGCAAGCCGCATATTAAAAGTTGTTGATCAAAGCGGCGGCACGGCTGATGTTAATGCCCTTCAACAGATCGAAGGTGTTGGATCAGCCAAGGCAGCACTTATTGCCG
>JAHIKR010000132.1 GCA_018897415.1 Pseudomonadota bacterium | reverse complement strand
TCAAGGGGTAAATGTGGACTTGACCCCTTATTTTCCTGGTTTTACTTCTAATCTTCACAATCAATATTAAAATATTCTGATGTTTATTATAAATATTATCAATATATTGATTGAATTCATAATTTTCACTTAAATTTGTCTAAATATACAGGTTATTTGGCATAATATTAAAATAATAATTGTTGGGCATAAGGAGTGGACATGATTAGAATCAGAATCGGAGAAACAGAAAGGGAACTCGGTAATGTCGACGAGAGTTGGATCAACCAGCAGATTAATCGGCGCCGGGCGGATGGACAGACGGTTTGCGTAAAGGTAACCGTCCATGAGGATAACTTGAACATGGTGTTGTCCACGTCAACTTGTGGAGCCAACGGGGGCGGCGGTAGACCTCCTCGCCTTCGAGAGAAAGAGGTGTTCGATCTCTGGAATCAGCGGGGGTTAAACGATGCGGATTTTACTGGCGGTAACTTAGTGGCATTCCTTAAACAGCTCAAACGCCTCTTATAGGCTGGAAAAAGTCAAAAACATTATGGCAAAGCTATTCTTTTCTTATTCGCATGAGGATGAGGAACTACGAAACGAGTTAGAAACCCACTTGGCGCTGCTGAAACGTCAAGGAGTGATCTCCTCCTGGCATGATCGCCGTATCACTGCTGGCAGTGATTTTGATCAAACAATTAGCTCCGAGCTTGAGTCCTCTCAGATTATCCTGCTTCTTGTCAGCGCGCACTTCCTCGCATCGGACTATTGCTATGAAAAGGAGATGACGCGTGCGTTAGAGAAACATGAAGATGGGAGCGCAGTGGTAATCCCCGTGATTTTACACCCCTGTGATTGGCACTCTGCCCCATTTGGTAATTTGAGAGCTACGCCGACAGATGGCAAACCGGTTTCGATGTACGCCAATCAGCACGAGGCCTTCGCCATTGTTGCTAAGGATGTTCGCGAAGCCGCCAAGTTGGTCCCACCGCCGGAATCGTCGCCGAAGGGTGAGCAGTATCGTGTAGGCTCTCTAACGAGCATTCCCCAAGGAGATCGTTCAAGCAATCTAAGAATTAAGCGAAAATTTGATGACCACGAACGGGATGAATTTTTAGAAGATAGCTACGAGTACATGGCGCGTTATTTTGAAGGGTCTCTACAGGAACTCTCCGCACGGAACTCTCACATAACGACAAGGTTCCAGCAATTGAGCGAGACAAGTTTCGCGTCGTTCATCTATGACAGTGGTGAGCGAGTTGCACAATGCTCCGTTTATTATGGAGAGAGTAGTTTTGGCTCTCCAGGAATAGCTTACTCTCAGTCTGGCGATGTCCAGAGAAACAGTTTCAACGAATCGCTTAGCGTTGTGGATGATGGATATACGCTACAACTCAAACCTTTGGGCATGCAAATATTTGGAGATCGTCGTGAAGAGGCCTTGTCGCAACAAGGCGCAGCTGAATATTATTGGAGTCTTTTTATCAGGCCATTACAGGAATAATAATGCCCAACAAGTCAATCAACCAGACAGCAAGAGGCGCGGCGGTTTTCGTTACTTGGAAGCCATAAAGAAAAGTTTAGTTGTTGCAACGGCCAATAGCTGCTGGTTATCTCAACCGTTATACGCATAAATTGTACGAGATATCTAAATGACCGAAGCGCAGGAGTTAGAAAAGTTTAACAACGACCATCCGCACCCAGATATAGCCGGCATAGAATCTCTGTTTAAATTCTCTAAGTTTGATGTAAACCATATTGAATATTTAAGGGATCTGTTTATTGAAGGGAAGCTTTATCATTCTGTGCCTGAATACCTCAATGATCCTTTTGAGTGTAGGCCGTACTTTAATTGGCCAAACAACCCTTCAAAGGTTCGCGACATTCGCAAACACCTAATTAATGTGGCCATGAAAAACGGCCACACCAGAAAATCCGCTGAGTCTTTAATATCAAAAAACATGCGCAGGAAAGGATTCATACAGGAAACGATTTACAATTCAATACAAAGTACATTTAGTAAAATAAGAATAACGAGTTTTACGAGCAAAAAAGAAAATCTATTATTTTGGTCTCACTACACAGATTCTCACAAAGGCTTTTGCGTTGAGTATGATTCCACTGTGTTTCCAATATCTTATGCATTTAAAGTGCAATATAACGACGAATATCCCGAGGCAAACTATCCTAGCCCACCTAATGTTCTTGATTTTAAACCTGCTTTAATTAAATCAAGAGCATGGGAATATGAGGAAGAATACCGAATTATTTTTGTACCTGAAACCAAGCGGCAACCAAGAAATGACGGCACTTCACTGTTATTAAATGGTAAGGAGATGAAGAATGTATATTTGGGAGTGAATATGCCTGATGATAATAAGCAAACCCTTGTCGAGATGATTGAGACAGGTCCTTTTAGTCCAGGTATTTGGGATGTCTCTTTGTCAAAGTCGTCTTTTAAGTTAGAGTTTCATGAGCGCAAATAAACAAGCGCATAACAATTGCATTCATCAAACGGCGAGAAGCACGGCGGTTTTTTATGCAAGCTCATAGGCGTCGCTACTATGCAAGGGCGTTACAGATACCTGCTATTCACTTAACAAAATTGAACCGCTTTAGAATTTGTGATATACAAACCCTATCTGTAATACACTTATCCGTTTGACTTACGTGCATACTGGCAAGATATCACAACTCCACAACTACAAGGGAATGCTGGAATGCGGGACGTCCATAAATAAGTAAATAACTATCTTTTAAGCATGATTTATTTGCTTATTTATGGACGTCCCCAATATTCCCCTAATAATTGTTATATGCCCAAAAATTATAATTTATTGAAGCATTAAATTTGTAGGCAATATGAATATACTAAATTTCAATGATAAATTAATCATAAGCCAGAACGACAAAGACATTCTCGATAAATTAAATCAAAATAGAAACCATTTAGAAGAGGGCTTTGTCTGGGAAGCTTGGGTTGTATCAATTAGAATTTGGCTTCCAAATAATTATATCGAAGGTTCCATTGATATCAGCTTTCCAGTAGGCGAGGACAATTCATTTGGTTTTTTAGATGCGTTAGAGGCTATTGTAAAAAAGGATTCTATAGGGGTTTATAGACTATATAGTAAGGAAAGGGGTTCAGATATTCCTAAACATTTTATTTCTATTATTGAAAATAATTTATTGACCCCAGTATCAATGGGCGCAGTAATTCCATACCATGGTCATGTGTATGGCAAAGCCATTGTATGTAAAATTGCTGATCTTAAAGCAAAACAATTTCGTTACGTCTTAGAAAATGTTGAAATCATTTCGCCATATGAAAATGAAATATTTGTAGGTCTTAAAGAAAATGGATCCCTGCCAAAGAATTATAAAAAAAGAGGAAAGAAGGAAACAATAGATTATAAAGAAATGATTGTGGAAGGCGAAAATGAAAAGATTGAATTCAAGTCCTCTACACGTTGGGATTATAGACAAAGTTGCGTCAATAAAGAACTCCAAAAAACAATTTTAAAAACAATTACTGGTTTTCTTAATTCGAACGGAGGTACATTATTGATCGGTGTCGATGATAAAGGAATTATTATTGGGATAGAGAATGATATTGAATCAATAAAAAAGAAAAATCTCGATGGATATAGATTATTTCTTAGCAATTTAATCTCAGATAATATTGGAAAACAATTCAATTCATATATCAACATAGAGTTCCCGAATATTGATGGAAATTTTATTTGCTCATTAGTAATTAAAAAATCTGATAATCCAGCATTTCTTAAGGACAGTAATCAAAACAAATTTTTCATTAGGGCACATAATCAAACTCAAGAATTAGATCCAAAAGAAACATTTGAATATATATCATCAAGATTCAAAAAATAGAAAGCATGGCATATAACAAGGGCATTAACTCTGACACCCAAAGCCGGGCCTCTTCCGTTTCTTCGGAGATTTGAGTTGAAGTCGGCATTTACAAATCCATTGTTCTTTGGGTGCAGGTTATGCCAAGCGTTAAGTGGTTAAATTATGAATCAAAAGAAAATCCTTTATATTGCCTTAGCAATAATTTTTATTCTCTCATTCATCATAGTTTTAATTCTTCCTAATGATTTTTGGAAGGGAATTGCGGCAACTCCGGCCATTTGTGCCTTAATTGGCGCCCTATTTCAGTTATTTAGAGACCAAGCAGCGTACGGAAGACAAGGGGGTCAGAAGACAAGGGGGTCAGGTCTTCATTCTTGACAGAATTTTATGGAGAGTGAAGAATGAAGACCTGACCCTTATGTCCTTCCGGTGAGTTCTGCGTTAGGCGGCAGACTACAATACAAAGGAGTCCAAACTCTTATGAAAAGTCGTATTCATGCAAATATGATATTCGGTGCTATTGCGGTAATCTTGCTGTCGGGCTGCTCAGTAACAATTCCAGTCAGCTACACCCCGCAGAACTTTATACGTTATCAGGGCCGGACAGATGTTGGACGATTTGTGTACGAGCCTGCCGAGCGGGGCAAGGTCAAGCCCAACCAAATACAGAATACAGCCATAGCGGGGATCTATATTGCCGTAAATGTAGCAGATCTCGTCCAGCGGTCGACTGCGCTTGAATTGGAAAAGACAGGATTCATGATTGGAGATAACTATCCCCTCCAGGTATGCGGAAATGTCCTGGAGTTTAAGGCTGACGATCTTGGTTACAGTGTCACATGGAGTTACTCCATCCGCTACAAAATTCTCCGCAAGAGTGATTCCTCTGTGCTTCTGAATAAGGTTTACACAGCAGAGCCCAAGAAGACAGGCAAATTTGGCAGCGCGGCTGACTTTGGGCCTTCTGTCAACGAGATGATCCTTTCGGGATATGAAAAATTTATCCGGGATCAAGAGGTCAGGACTATCTTCTCGCGATGATCATATTGTCGCCTAACAATGCCAGTGCACCAGACGAGCAAAAAACGCACCCGCTGGTGACCGCCAGCGTTAGGCAAGAGGAAACCAATGAATCCTTGGTCCACTGATCCATGCTGGCAAAACTTCTCATCGTTATATCGGGAAATTGTTGCTGCACAGGAAGCACCGAATGAAATAGGCAAATTTCATCATTTAACATCATCGTTGTATTTTGGGATTGCTTCGCTAGAAGCATTTCTGAATCAGCGTATGAGAAAATACCTTGAAAAAGAGAAAGAAGAAGAGGAAGTATTCAAGGTGCTTCGCAACGGCCGAATCATGGATAAGCTAAAGAAATGGCCAAAAAAGATATTGTCGACTAAGCCAGAAATAACAGATGAAGCAATGGAAATGCTGAAACTTTTTAATGAAATTAGAGGTGATCTGACTCATCCGAAAACAAGTGGGCACGACATTTACGGAAGGCTTGAAACAGTTGATCCTGACTCCGTGCTTATATCGGTTGCAGAATATATCGTTCGCTATTACGAAACAGCACAAGAAAATTTCCCTTACTGGCTCTTTGGTTGGAATTATTTAAATCCAAGGCCGGATACGCATGAAATAATCATTATCAATAATCAACAATTCCTGCATTCTTTGTCGTCAATGGGGTTTCGTGTTCCAGCTTGGGAGGCAGATGCAGCAGATCAATGGCAAAAAACGAATATGTCATCATTTGCTGGGTATCTAAAACTTAGGAATGCGATCACATCATTTGAAGGCTGTGAGCCAAAGATTGATCGATTTCCGTATCAACCTAAACTGTGCCGACGTTGGTGGACAAAAGAGCATCACAGGAGTTGCGGTCATGTATCCAAAGAAGCAATAAAGAAGGCTATCGAATTTGATGCCTAACATGCGCCTGGACGCAGACGGGCTAAAAACCGCGCCCGCTGGTCAGGCGGGGCGTTATGCATCGAGAAAGGAGAAATAGGAAATGAGAATAGCCATGGTTGTATTTATGATATTCTGTATGGCGTCATTCAGTCTTGCAGAGGATACTGTGAAGGTAAAGCAAGCCACAATTCAGGGAAACAAAATCACAATCGGACAAGGCGCGGATATCGTTCAGAGCAGAATCAAGGCTGACAAATATGTTGCTTCTGGTTACAATTATGGAGACACCAGTAAAGGGTATTACAATGACGCAGGTGCTACATATATTATTACTTACGGGCCTCCCAAAAGCGGCACTGGTGCTTATGTAGTAAGGCAAATCGAAAAGGTCACCGCGAAGCTGGAAAAGCCAGCCACTTCTTCTTCACAGTCAAGCAAGAGCGTAGCAAACGGCAGACAGCTAGTGACTATGGGCATGCTAGCCGACACCGTACTGGAAAGGCGTGGGAAGGCAATATCTGTAAAGCAAGTAGGTCGTGATGAGAATGGCTTGCTCGTCGAGTGGCAGTACCCGGACGCGACATACTTGATGGGCCGGCGACTTCAGGGTGCGATTGAAGCCTACCGAGTTATCAAAATTACACCTCGGTAATGAGATTATACAAAAGCATAACCCGTCGCTACAGCCGATCGCAGCCCGCTGGGCTGCTCCGGCTGAGCTTTTCGTTATGTTTGAGAAACAACAAAGGAGGGATTATGAAACTTAAATTTTGTGTCATTGCCGCTTTTACAATTATTTTTAATTTCATTGTTATTTGCGACTTAGCTCAAAGTGCTAATAATAACATGCTAGCCAAACCATACACTATCGTCAGCTCTAGAGACTTGAGTATAAAAGCATTAACGAAAAATTTATCTAAATATAGTGCTTCTGAGTTAAAATCTTTGCCTGTAAACATTAGAAAAGAATATAGAATAGTTGTCCCCTCTGACATATCAAAAGAAGAGCTTAAGGCATCGATGAAACATCTCGTTGCCCAAGAAACAAAGAAAAATTCTGATATAGATGCAATTGTAATATTTGCTTACGACAGAAAGGAAGATTCTGAGAGTTTTTACACTTTTGGCAAAATGGAATGGTGCCCATATGGTAATTGGGGTGGAGTTACTCCTGACATCGCATCCACCAATGACAGGTCTTCATATAAATATACATTTGATATTAAAGAAAAAGTTGGCAAGATATCCAGTGCCAATATGCCAACAAAAGAAGAATTCACAATTTACGACTCATTTGAAAAAGAATTGTGGGCTGACCCAAACGTGGATGAGGAAATTGTAAAACGAAAAGTTGCTAAAAAATTCGGAATATCAGGGGAAAAACTGGAACAAATTTACTTAAAAGTACTGACTTACAAAATGCAATAGAAAAATGAAAACATAACCATCGGGTGAACCTGACCGCGAGATCTGCGGGCATGTTTCCTGGACGCGCCGGGGCGCGGCAGGTTACCCAAAACGTTATAATACAAAAAGAAATTACGATTGAAAAAAATAACTAAAGATATTGCTGTACATGTGTTTTTGCCAGTATGTGTTGGAGCATTTATTTATATTTTATTCCGCAAAGAAAGTCTTACTGTTTTTTTGTGGTTTGATAAGGTCTCATTACTGGACACAGTTATGAGCTTGAGAGATGTAGTGATTGGTTTTAAAGATAAAATGCCTATCATTATTTTATACTCATTGCCAGATGGTATATGGGTTTATTCTGCCACCTATTTAATGCTAATAATTTGGAAGGGTAATATGAAGAATATTACCGCTCTGTTTTGGATTTCAGCTCCTCTTTTTTTAAGTATTGAAACAGAATTATTGCAATCAATCCATATTGTTCAAGGCTCGTTTTGTTTATATGATATGGCATTTTATATAATTGGGTTTATTTTACCAGTAACTATATTTAGGAGACACTATGCAAACCCAAAAGTTATTATTTAAACATTTACTTTCACTCGTAGGACTTTTAGTGTTTGTTTTTTTAGCTGTTGGAAGCACTGATACCAACAATAGCAAGCCAAGAGACCCAAATGCATGGAAAACTGAAGATAATAAGTCAATGGCTTATATCATGATGGAAGATTTTGTTAAACGCAGACTTAAATCTCCAAGCACCGCAGAATTCCCTGGTGTATTTGACGGGAAATTAGATCATGTAACATCTCTGGATGGCCAAAAATATAGAATCGTATCATATGTCGATGCTCAAAATAGTTTTGGAGCACAAATACGAACTAGATTTATCGGTGAAATCCAACAAGTAAGTGACGACCAATGGCAACTTATCTCTTTGAATTTATTGGAATAATATTATAACAAATCACTACACTGGATTTTTACTCCGCTACGCTTCGTAAAAACCAGTGAGTTCAAACGTTGGACTTCGCGAACGGAGAAAATAAATGCGTACATGCATGTTCTGCCAAGAAAAAGCATCAAGTAAAGAAGATATCTGGCCACAATGGTTGACCAAACGTTTCCCTTTGTCCGAAGCTTCACATATGGAAGGGGAACGCGGTGGCCATAAGCTTGGCACATGGCAGACGAAAACTCCGCAACTGCTACCCTCAAAATGTGTCTGCGGAAACTGTAATAATGGATGGATGAGTAAACTCGAAAGTGAGATGAAACCAATTGTGGTTTCAATACTTGACGAGCAATTAAGGGCTTTGGACGCTTCATCGCAAGCAGTGATTGCAGTTTGGGCAATTAAGACAGCTATGGCACTGGAGGCTCTTTATCCGAAAAGAATGTTCTTCTATTCTGAAAATGAGCGTCAGAATATGCGTGCTGTATCGGCTATTCCCGAGCGCACATCCATATGGATTGCCAAATGTGTAAATCAGCCAAACATCTACAGCGTAGGAAAGGATCTCCGCACTGCACCGGGCGACAATGAGGTAAAGGCATATGTCACTACGATGGCCTTCGGTTCTTTAGCTCTTCAGGTTTTATCAATAAGAACACCTGCCAGTCTTCCCAAAGAAATTTCAATAACATACGATTCCCGGGAGGGGCCATGGGACAAGACTTTTTTACGGGTGTGGCCACTAATCCCATATTCACAACAGTGGCCAACAAACTACGGTCTCGATGGCGAATGGGGTTTGGAAGCCCTAACTGAACGTCTGAGTCCAATAATCAATGATCAAGGCTGAGGTTTTTTTGTCCAACAAGGCGCTCAACATTGACCGCGGGAACAGCCCCGCGTCAAGTTAGCTTTACGTTATGATGACCAAACAGATATTTTTAATAAGGAGTATTTTTAATGATTATGAAATTATACTGGACAAGTGTTGAATTTGAAATACTAAATCCTTCGGAATATGAAAATTGTATTGGTGGATTCGTATATCTATTTTTT
>JAHIKR010000006.1 GCA_018897415.1 Pseudomonadota bacterium | reverse complement strand
GAATGAAAATCTTATTTTTCTTGTGATTGAGCATAATTCCCCCTTTATAAAATCTAAGATATTTTAACCTAAATTGAAGTAATCTATGTGGTTAATAAAAAAACTATTTTGAATAATGATAGAAAAATAATGCGAGATAACAGAATTATCCATGTCAATAGATCCAGAAGATGTTTTTTCTAATCACCTTGAAGCAACTGGATTGATAAGAATTTAATCTAAATATTTACTACAATAAACCTGTCTATTATGTCAAACAAAAAAAGATTATACTGTATTTCTCATGAACAATTCATAACAAATTTTATTATAACTATCTCAAGTTTGATGAACTCGTAAAAAGTCTCCTAAACTTGTCATTTCGAGCCCCGCTGTGGCGGGGTAACGTAATGAAAATATAAGATTTCTCCCTGCGGTCGAAATGACATACTGGCTGAATCCGATTTTTTACGAGTTCATCAAGTTTCGCGTCCTTCTATTTATCAAAGGCTTTAAACGGGTACAGCAGAATAAGATTTTTATAGGTTCAATACTGTTTGCGAGTTTCTTTCTTCAATGTTATGAATGCTCAGATGAATATTTTGGAATTCCTATTTTGTTAAATGGTAAAAAAGAGAGGGAAATTATGAAGTCCGGATTGAGTAAAGCTCTTGTTACCGGCGGCGCCGGTTTTATAGGCTCTCATCTTGTTGATACTCTGGTTAAAGAAGGATGCGATGTGGTAGTTCTTGATGACTTGTCTGCCGGCAGTCTTTCCAACCTAAAACATGTAAAAGATAAAATCACTTTCTATAAAGGTAATATACAGGACCAAAAAATTTTAATGAAAGCGGCTGAAAACTGTGAGGTAATATTTCACCAGGCAGCCCTGGTTTCTGTAACAAAGACTGTAGATAATCCGGTTGATTCTGCATTTATAAACGATTTGGGGACACTTCTTGTACTTGATGCCGGCCGAAAAAATAAAGTAAAAAGAGTTGTCTTTGCCAGCTCAAGCGCTGTTTACGGAGATGATCCACTTCTCCCAAAGCATGAAAGTATGCAGCCGAAACCAATGAGTCCTTATGCTGTTCAAAAGCTAACCGGAGAACTTTATGCACATATCTACTACGACCTGTATGGCATTGAAACAGTTTGTCTTCGTTATTTTAATGTCTATGGCCCAAGACAGGACGCATCTTCGCCCTATTCAGGTGTTATATCGATTTTTATGGCCAAAGCTGTTTCAAAAAAGCCTTCCTTAATTTACGGCGATGGGAAACAGTACAGAGACTTTGTTTTTGTTAAAGATGTTGTAAAAGCTAATCTGCTTGCTGCAACAGCAGAGGATGCGGCCGGGCAGACATTCAATATAGGCACCGGCAAACATGTTAGTATAAACACTCTATGGGACATGATATGTCTTTTATCCGGCTTAAACATTAAACCTGAATACGCACCACCAAGGCCGGGAGATATTATTGAATCAGTGGCAAGTATAGAACAGGCAAAATCGGCGCTGGGATTTAAACCTGATTATTCATTTGAAAAAGGACTTGAGATTACTTTTAAATGGTATAAAGATTCAAGGAAGTGAAAATTATTTAACATTTTAGCCTTATGAAACAAACCGGCTGTGCGCGAGCTTCAGGTATAATACATTAAAACCATGAAAAACTCTCGCATAACATATCATAAAGAAAGAACTCGCCGCGAATTTAAATATATGATTGCAGTTCAGCGAAATTTTATAGAGAAATACATAATCCTGTCAGGTTCTTTCTTAATGATATCTAATGCGTTCAAACAGTTTCCTGATTTGAATGTATCACACCTGAAGCTCTTGCGCAGATAGATTTGTAAAAAGTCTTTTGCGAACGTGCATTCAGCAATTTTGTCACAATTTAAAATACTAAGCTTAGGTTGAACAGGAGTTGAATATGAATTTTCAATTTAACAGAGTATTAGTTACAGGAGCTGCTGGATTTATCGGCTTTCATCTCTCAAGGAGATTATTAAAAGATGGTTACCACGTTACTGGTATTGACAACTTAAGTCCTTATTATGATGTAAAGCTCAAAGAAGCTCGCCTTGAAAGGCTGACACCACTTGGAAATTTTTCTTTTCATAAAATAGACCTTTCAGACAAAAAAAGTCTTGAAGCGCTATTTAATAATATAAAGTATGATGTAGTGGTTAATCTTGCCGCCCAGGCCGGTGTCAGATATTCAATTGAAAATCCTCATGCTTATGTGGATTCAAATATTGTAGGCTTTGTTAATTTGCTTGAATCTTGCAGGCACAACGATGTGAAGCATCTGGTTTTTGCTTCATCCAGCTCTGTTTATGGAGCAAATACAAAAATGCCATTCTCAGTTCATAACAATGTAGATCATCCTGTATCTCTTTATGCTGCGACAAAAAAAGCAAATGAGCTAATGGCTCATACATACAGCCATCTATATGGGCTGCATTGTACCGGGCTCAGGTTTTTCACGGTCTATGGCCCATGGGGCCGTCCGGACATGGCTCTCTTTCTCTTCACAAAAGCGATTCTTGAAAAAAAACCAATAAAGGTCTTCAACCACGGCAGGATGCAACGAGACTTTACTTATATCGACGACATTATAGAGGGTGTTGTCAGGATAATGGGCAGACTGCCAGAACCTGATCCAACATGGAACGGAAATAATCCTGATCCAGGAACATCATACGCAAGATATAAAATTTACAATATAGGAAACAACAACCCAATTGAACTAATGGAATTTATTGGTGTGATAGAAAAAGTCTTAGGCAAAAAAGCTGAAAAGGAATTTCTTGATCTTCAGCCGGGAGATGTGCCTGCCACGTATGCTGATATTGATGATCTGATAAAAGATGTCGGCTTTAAACCCGAAACAACCATTGAGACAGGAATAAAACGTTTTGTTTTATGGTATAATGAATATTATGGTGGAAGACTGAAGACTGAAGGCTGAAGGCTGAAGACTGAAGACTGAAGACTGAAGACTGAAGGTGGAAGGCTGAAGGAGGCAGATATGGAAATAGAGACAGATATTCCTGGCGGGCAAGAGTGCGTAGAGCGGATTTTAAAGTGCACCGGCCACAGTTTCGAGCCGGATATCGCAAGAAAACTGTGGCCAAGAATCTTACGGCACAAGTGGTATCTGTCCGAAAAGTTGGGCCGAGACGTGGGAATTAAGGTAGCCTCTGTGGACTTCATCGAGAACGTTGAGCCGATGGGAGAGGCTCAGCATGACGAAGAAAGGATTCGACTCCTCAGGGACTTGGGCGCCTATATGGTAGACCGATCGGTTTGGGATACGATATCCGATACCCAGCCGCCCAAACAGATCGTAAATAAAAGAATAATTCTTCCGTTCACCGCGACCAATCTGGCTCTCAAGCACGGGGTCGTTCCACCCCGGACTATCATTTTTTTCGGCCCTCCGGGTACCGGTAAAACCCACTTTGTGAGGGCTAT
>JAHIKR010000131.1 GCA_018897415.1 Pseudomonadota bacterium | reverse complement strand
GGTGTTAGCCGCAGACTATGAACTGATGCTGAGATCCTGGTCAAGATGCGCAGCGGGGGAATGAGCAATGCTTCGCTAAAAAACCGCTTATTAGCTAACCGCAATGACAGGCTGGCCTGGCAGGTGAATGGCCTCAAGCCTTATCCCTGGACATTATATTTGAAACCATTACGCAAAGTCGGGCAGTATATCTTTAACAAATGCTGACCCATTACCCAATTCAGCTCAAGGCACTTTTGGTCCGCAGATTACGCAGATTAGCGCGGATTATATAAAATGGAAGACCAAAGGACATATAAAATAATTGGGGCTGCAATGGAGGTGCATGATGAATAATATTTGACCAAATTATGGATGAATGATAAAAAAACATAAAATATTTAGATAGTAGGTGGATATGGACAAAATTGTGGCACATTGGGTCGAACGGGCGAAGTATGATATGGAAACTGCAAAAGCGATGCTTGATACAGCGCGCTACCTGTATGTTGCTTACATGTGCCAACAAGCGGTTGAAAAACTTTTAAAGGCAATAATGGCTTATCAAGGCAAGGAAAATATGCCGGTACACAATCTGATTCGGCTCTCAGAACTTGCTGAAATTAGAGACAATTTAAATTCGGAACAATTCAGGTTTTTGGCGGAATTGACACCTTACTGTATTGAGGCACGCTATGGGGATTATAAGGAAAGTCTCTCAGAAATCATTAATAAGGAAAAGGCGAAAGAAGTCTATCAGAAGACACAGGAGATCTTTAAGTGGCTTTATCAACAAATAAATTAGATGAGATTATCGAAGGATTTATCAGGAAACTTGCAGATGAAATTCCTGTTGAGGAAGTTATAGTTTTTGGTTCATATGCTCGTGGCAACGCAAAGGAGCATAGCGATATCGATCTTGCAATAATATCTGACTGGTTTCGCGGTAGATCCTACATAGAAAACATGCAGTACCTTTCTCGTTTTGCAGCATCTTATAACAGCTTAATAGAAGCCTTGCCTTTCACTTGTGAAGAATACAAAAAATTGGATAAGAGAACTTTTCTGGCGAGTATTGTAAAGACCGGCCGCAAATATTACCTAAAACCTGCATAAACAATCTTGACAATCTTGAAGAATATTTCAGACACGTACCCGCCTGCCATAGCTCATAGAAGTTCTGTGGGAGCGGATAGGGGACGGGTATTGATATATTGATTGAGATGATTAAATTATTTGTATTTGGTATGCCACGAAAAGCCAGAATTAATGCAGGAGATTTCTTGTCAAACATAGAATCACTACAGCTTATATCCCTAAGATCCTGGTCAAGATGCGCAGTGGAGGAATGAGCAATGCCTCGCTGAAAAAACGCTTATTAGCCAACCACAACGACAGGCTGGCTTGGGAAGTAAATGGTCTAAAACCTTATCCCTGGACATTATATTTAAAACCATTACGCAAAGTCGGCCAGTATATCTTTAACAAATGCTGACCCGTTACCCATTTCAGCTCAAGGCTGTTTTGGGTAAAAAACTGAAAAAGAAAATATTAGACACGGATTTCACGGATTAACACTGTGTGAAAGATCAAAGAACTTTACCCATTTCAGCTCAAGGCTGTTTTGGGTAATATCGGCTGTGGAGGTGGTGGAGGAAAAAATGATTGCTGAACAATTACGGAATATTATTAAAGATGGGGAGGGCCTGACAGTTGAGTTCAAAGAATGCCGGAATCAGGTTAACCGTGATGTGTATAAAAGTATCTGCGCCTTTCTCAACCGTAACGGTGGTCATATTGTACTTGGAGTTAAAGACAATGGAAGTATCAGTGGCATTGATCCCAAGGCTTTATCTGGGATAAAAAAAGACTTGGTTACTACCCTGAATAATCCGCAAAAAATCAATCCTCCTTTGTATGCTTTGCCGGAAACAATCACTATTGAAGGGAAACTCCTGCTTTATTTCGCCATTCCTGAAAGCTCTCAAGTTCATCGGTGTATTGGTAAAATTTTTGATCGAAACGAGGACGGCGACC
>JAHIKR010000130.1 GCA_018897415.1 Pseudomonadota bacterium | reverse complement strand
TTTATCTTATTAAATTTTAAAATTAAATGGTTTAACCTGCTGAAAAATCAAAATATTGACTTGCATTCTCTTTTTGAAGAAAATAATTATCAATTTTGATGTATTCTGTAAATGCCAATGGCCAGATTTTTTATTAAAAATCAGTATCATATATAAAATTATTAAATAGTTGTTACAGGGAAAACTCGAGGGCTCATGTATTATTCGAAAGATGTAAATAAAGTTTTACAGGAACTTAATACTTCCACTGAAAAGGGTCTTAGCCAATCAGAAGCAAAGCTAAGATTAGATAAATATGGATTAAATACAATTGAGGAAAAAGAAAAGATAAGTCCTGTTAAGATTTTTTTTGGCCAATTTAAGAACCTTATTGTTTGGATTCTGATAATTGCCGCGGTTATAGCTGCTGTTCTTCCCATCCTGGAGAAAGGAGCAGAAAATATAGTTTTAGAGGACATGGCCGACGCTCTTGTTATATTGGTAATTGTTATACTTAATGGAGTTTTGGGCTTTATCCAGGAATTCAAGGCAGAAAAGAGTATTGAGGCATTAAAGAAACTTACAGGGCTGAAGGCCACGGTTATAAGAGATACTAAAGAGGATAAGATTGATGCAACAGAGCTTGTGCCTGGAGATATTATTATTCTGCAAACAGGTGATAAGATTGCTGCTGACGCAAGGCTGTTCGAGCTTAGTAATCTGGAAACACAAGAAGCTGCTTTGACAGGGGAAAGCACACCTGTAGAAAAGAATTTAGAAGTTAAAATTAAAGAAAAAGTGCAGATTGCTGAGCAGACAAATATGGTCTTTTCCGGAACTATAATAACAAAAGGAAAAGGAAAAGCTATTGTAACTGCAACCGGCATGAACACTGAGATCGGCAAAATTGCAGAAATGATACAGACCGCAAAAAAAGAGCAGACCCCTTTGCAGAAGAAGCTTGAACAATTAGGCAGATGGCTTGGGACTGCTACGTTAGTTATATGCCTTATAATTTTTTTTGCAGGCTGGCTAAGCGGGAAGGAATTGTTTGAGATGTTCTTAATATCTGTTAGCCTTGCAGTAGCGGCTATTCCAGAAGGGTTGCCTGCTGTTGTAACGATATGTCTTGCTTTAGGAGTTCAAAGAATGACTAAGAGGCACGCTCTTATTAGAAAGCTTCCGTCAGTAGAGACACTGGGAAGCACTACTGTCATATGTTCGGATAAAACAGGTACTTTAACAAGGAATGAGATGACTGTAAGAAAGGTCTTTGTTAACAACAAGGCAATAGAGGTTTCCGGGCTTGGGTATAAACCTGACGGAAAGTTTGTGGAAATAAACGATGAATTAAAGCAAATGTTGATGATAGGTGCTCTATGCAATGATGCAATAATAGAAGAGGATTATTCAATAATCGGAGATCCAACAGAAGCTTGCCTTATCATAAGCGCTAAAAAAGCAGGTGTTGAAAAGCATGAATTAAATAAAAGATTTCCGAGAATAGATGAGATTCCTTTTGATTCTGAGAGAAAACGGATGAGCACCATCCACATGATTGGCAAAGATAAACTTGTTTATACTAAAGGAGCTCCTGACCAGCTTTTAGAGGTTTGTTCTAAGATATTAATTAATGGAGAAGAAAAAAGATTGCTGCCCATTGATAAAAAGAAAATTTTTGACCAGAATGAGGAGTTTGCTAAACAGGCTTTAAGAGTTTTGGGTTTTGCATATGCAAAGACAGAAAAAAAAGAAGAAAAAGATATGGTTTTTGTTGGATTGCAGGCAATGATTGATCCTCCTAGAAAGAGTTCAATTGATGCTGTCAAAAAATGCCATGAAGCCGGTATCAGGGTTATTATGATTACTGGTGATCATAAGATAACAGCCATAGCTATTGCAAAAGAAATAGGTATTGAGGGTGATGCTTTAAGCGGAGAGGAGCTTGATAAGATAAAAGATTTATCAGAAATTGTTGATAAGATTTCAATATTTGCAAGGGTTAATCCTGAGCATAAGATGAAGATTGTCGAAGCTTTGAACAAAAAAGGCGAAGTTGTTGCAATGACTGGCGATGGGGTAAATGATGCTCCTGCTTTGAAGGCTTCTCATATTGGAATCTGTGTCGGTTCCGGCACAGATGTCGCCAAAGAGGCAAGTGAGATGATTCTTACTAATGATGATTTTGCCAGCATAGTTAGCGCTATTGAAGAAGGAAGAGGCATATATGATAATATTAAAAAATTTGTTAAATTTCTTATTTCCAGCAATCTCGGGGAGATATTTACTATTTTCATAGGAATAATTTTAGGATTCCCTCTTCCAGTGATAGCTATACAATTGCTGTGGATCAATCTTATTACTGACGGTCTTCCTGCTTTGGCATTGGGCGTTGATCCAATTGATCATGATATAATGCAAAGAAAGCCGAGAAGTATCAAAGAAAGTATACTTGATAAGCACACAATTTACTGGACTTTGTCAATAGCTGCGATAATGATGGTCGGCACTTTGGCTATATTCAGGAGCTTTGAAGGATTAAGGCATTCTCAGACCGTCGCATTTACTACCTTAATGATGTTTCAGATGTTCAATGTCTTGAACTGTAAGTCAAATATCCACTCGATATTCAGGATTATTTTTAATAACAAGTGGCTTATAATTGCTGTTGTCTTATCAATAATTCTTCAGATAATTGTATTGTATGTTCCTTTTATGAGCACATTATTTAAGACTTATCCATTACCAATATTTGAATGGATGATGATAGTTCTAGTTTCTAGTTCTGTTCTATGGGTTGATGAAGTTTTTAAGCTTGTTAAGAGAATTCGTTCAGCTTCTATATAAACTCGCCATAGGCCATCATGATAGACAGGACAAAGCCTATTTCTTTTCCAGAATTTCCATTATTTTCTGTGACAAGTCATTTATGTTGAATGGCTTCTGAATAAATCCATTACAGCCTCGTTTCAATATCTCTTTTGCCTGACTCGCTATGCTATATCCGCTTGCAAGAAGGACCCTTACATCAGGATTGACCTCCTTCATCTTGTCGTAGACTTCTCCACCGTCCATGCGAGGCATGATCATATCGACAATAACCAGATCAATGATATCCTTGTGCTTCTTATAGACTTCTATGGCTTCTTCCCCACTTCTGGCCACCAATACCTTGTAGCCCATTTCCCTGAGCATATCCTTGCCGACATCAATAATCATATCCTCATCATCTACAAGAAGAATGGTCTCTGTCCCCTTCGTAATTTCGTCAGCCGATCTCTTTTTTGTTATTGAGATCTCTTTTTCTGAAGCCGGCAGGTAAATGTTAAAGGTTGCCCCCTTACCCTTTTCACTGTAAACATTGATGATGCCGCCATGATTCTTGATGATGCCATAAGCAGAGGCAAGACCTAACCCTGTCCCATGGCTCATCTCCTTGGTCGTAAAAAACGGCTCAAATATTCTTTGCCGGGTAGCTTCATCTATACCAATGCCAGTGTCGCTCACAGAGATC
>JAHIKR010000129.1 GCA_018897415.1 Pseudomonadota bacterium | reverse complement strand
ACAGCCCATCTTATGGTATTTTATTCATTTATAGGACTTTTTATTGTAACAAATATCTTTTTTGTTGTATTGTATGTTTTCCAGATACATGGCCCTTATTCACAATTAAACCCGGTTAAATGGCTTGCTAATGTTAGTGGTGTAGCCCTGATTATCGGTAGTATCCTGATGATAAAAAACCGGATGGCCAGAACTGATCAGTCAACCAGTTATAAGGATTTGTATCTATTAGGACTTGTGTTAGGACTAGGACTTACAGGAATGCTTACCGAAATGACCAGGCTTGCGGGTGCTGCTGGCCTTTCATACATTTTGTATTTTGTACATCTGGTATTTGTATTCAACCTGTTTGCTTTTCTGCCATTTTCCAAACTTGCCCATCTTGTTTACAGGACAGTTGCTATGGCGTATGCGGAGTATGCAAACAGATAAATATATATTATTATATTTGAAAGGAGATTAAAAAATATCGAGTTATATAAAAATAAAAGGAGGTGAGGATCGAATTGCCCTGTAGATAGGGCTTATATCAAAGATAATGCTGGAAATAATTTGTAATTGTAGTTCCACCAGAAAAAACTTGATAGTCAAAACTGGATTTGAAAAGAGAGTAATGAAATTTTAAGAGAAGGGGGTATAAACAATGTTACGAATAGACACTCCTCCTCCTCACGGAGGAAGACTTGAAGAAAGGGTTGTAAGAGATCCTGAATTGGGAAAGAAGTTGGCAAAAAGTTGTGCTGCTACCTATGACATTAAACCCACCCTGAGTGATGGCGTTCCTATAAGAAATGTTTACAGGGAAATAATGTCTATCTGCTATGGTTTCTTTTCTCCTGTTGAGGGGTCAATGAAAAAAGCAGAGGTTGAAAGAATTTTAAAAGAAAGAAGGCTGCTAAATAATTGGATTTTCCCTTATCCGCTGGTCTTTGACATCACCGAAGAAGAACTAAAGGATTTAGGCGTTACAGTGGGAGACAGGCTGCTGCTCAGACTTAAGGGAAAGCCCTTTGCAATGATTGACATTGAAGAAATATGGAGAATAGATAATGCTGAAAAGCTTGCCACCAAGACCTTCGGAACTCCTGAAGACAATCCCGAGGTTGTACAAGAGGCATTTAACGCAAAGATGCCTGGCTGGGTTATTTACAAGAGCCTTAATCCAGTTGTATTAGCCGGCAAGTACACGATCATCAATGAGCCCACATTCCTGAAGCCTTTTGACCGGTTCTGGCTCCCGCCCGTAAAATCCAGGGAAGAATATGCCAGAAGAGGATGGAAAACTGTAATAAATCATCAGACCAGAAACGTCCCGCATATCGGCCATGAGTTCCTGATGAAGGATGCCGGTTTCACGGGCGATATTGAACCATGTCACGGCATACAGGTAAACGCTATCATCGGTGTCAAGAGAGCCGGAGATTACCCGGATGAGGCGATTATTGAAGGTCATGAGGCGGTCAATCTTGGGGGCTATATTAAGCCGGAAAGGCACATTGTAACATTTACTCTGTGGGACATGAGATACGGAAATCCTCTTGAGTCCATGCTGCATGGAATCATCAGGCAGAATATGGGCTGCACTCACCACATGTTCGGAAGAGATCATGCTGCCGTAGGTGAGTATTATGAAATGTTTGCCACACAGACACTCTGGAGCGTAGGAATACCGAGTTTTGGTTTTCCTGCCTCTGTCAATGATGTGCCGTACGGCTTACTTATCAGGCCTCAGAATATGCGTGAGTTCTGGTATTGTCCTGTATGTAACGAGATCGCATATAGTGAATGCTGTGGTCACACCAAAGAAAAACAGAAATTCAGCGGGAGTTTTGTCAGGGGCATGGTGGCAGAAGGTATCTTTCCACCTAAGGTTATCTTCAGGCCTGAGGTATACAAGGTTATCGTAAAATGGTGGAAGGAATTTAATTATCCCTTCTGCAATGCAAAGTATGTGAAAGAAAAGGAACTAAGATTAGAAGTAGATTTACCTGACATGGATATATAATTGGAGGTGAAACATGGCTAAGTATATGAGTGTGCTTCTTGACGATAAGAGGATGGAGGCAATCAAGGGAAGTGGACTTGAAGAGAAGATAGACAAGATGTTTGGCGGGGCTCTAAATGCCTTTACTTTAGAACTCTCTGATGCCAAGGCTAAGGAAGTAATGGATGCATTTTTCACTGCAAGAGTAGATTCAAGGGCTTTTATAACAGATGTGCCCATAGCATTTTGCAGGACTCTCTTTGAAGAGATAGCCAAGGCAAAGTCCCTTGGTGATGATGTAATAGATGCCGTTTTGGCCCGGGTAGATGAGATAAAAGAGGCTGCTGATAAGGAGTCAGAGTTTCTGCCGGTGCCGGAGTTTTAGTATAATTTATTTTCCCGCTGTCAAAAAAATCAGGACGGGTCCTTGGCAGCGCTGACCCAATCAAATAAAAGGGGAGAGACATTCAGGTCTTTCCCCTTTTATTATTTCCCCTTTTAGCTATTATAAATTATCTGTTACAATCTATCCATAAAGTAAAATTGGCGGAGAGAGAGGGATTCGAACCCTCGGTGGAGCTTTCACCCCACACTCGCTTAGCAGGCGAGCGCCTTCAGCCAGCTCGGCCATCTCTCCAAATCATTTTAAATGGCGGAGGGAGTAGGATTTGAACCCACGGAGCTTTGACACTCAACGGTTTTCAAGACCGCCGCCTTAAACCACTCGGCCATCCCTCCAAATAAAAAATTCTAAATATCATTTTGCAAAATTCAGGTCAATATTTTTTATTGTTGATAATTAACTATAGATTATTGACTTCTTTGTTTTATTGTGATTTCCAGAAAAATTTGAGATTTAAGATAGAAATTTTTGAAGTTGAAATTTTTTCAGATTAAAGGATTTGAGGAAAATAAGTCATGAAACAAAAATATCTTATTTTGAAAAACGATGACCAAAAAGAGTTTATAATCAAAGAATTCGCAGAATTAGATGATAAAGAAGAATTATTGTTGCTCGCTGAGGAAAAATATGATGTTAAGGCTGTTGAATCTGCTATAAAAAAAGGAAAGAAAGCACTAATTTCTGTATTAAGAACCGAAAAATTATATCCTCCAAGTTTATATGCTAATAAAATAGCTAAGTCAGTTATTTCAATGTCCATAGAAAAAAAGCAATCCATAGAGCTTTTGTTTGATGATATTGATTTATTAACAAAGAAGAAAAAAGAGCCCGAGTCTTCTAAAGATATAGAAAAAGAAGCAAATGAGATTGATGAGCTGCTTGAAGATGATTTTAAAGAAGAACTTGATGATAATTTAATTAGAAAAGATTCGTTAATTGTAGAGGATGATAAGTCCTTTGACATTGATGAATAAAGGTTAAAAATTTTATTCAGTCCTTTACCCACTTGATATTGATAGGAATTAAGAGTGCGAGACTTGAGCATTTAATTCCCAAGAAAGAATTAATAAGGATAAATAATGAAGAAAGAGCATGAATCTGCAGATTTTTTTAGCGGGTTATGGAAATTTTTTGCATCCATTAGACTTACAGTTGTTCTTTTGCTGTCATTAGCTGTAACTTCTATAATTGGAACAGTTATTCCTCAGAACCAAAGTCCTGCAGCATATTTCCGTCAATATGGCGATTTTTTTTACAAAATTTTTTCAGCTTTAAATATTTTTGATATGTACCATTCTTGGTGGTTTCAGCTTTTACTTCTTATCCTGACCATTAACGTTATTGTTTGTTCTTTAAACAGGTTGTCTACAACATGGAAGATAGTATTTGTCAAAATTCCGCCATTTAATGTTTCAAAATTCAGGAGCCTGTCTAATAAAGAAGAATTCACATCTAATCGTTCACCGGAAGACTTAAAAAACAAGTATGAACAGGCTGCTTCTAAAAAATTTGGTTATTGGAGGGCAGAGCAGACAGATAAAGGATTTTGTATTTTTGCCGAAAAAGGACGTTGGACTCGTCTTGGTGTTTATACTGTGCATTTCAGCATTATTCTGCTTTTGCTCGGTGGACTTATAGGTTCCATTTTTGGATTTGAAGGGTTTGTTAACATTCCGGAAGGAGAAACAGTAAATAGTATTAGATTAAGAAAAACCGAACAAATGCATAATTTAGATTTTGAAATACGATGTGATGATTTCAGCGTGAGCTTTTATGAAACCGGAGCACCAAAAGAATTCCGTTCAACCCTGTCTATTATAGAAGATGGAAAATCTGTTTTAAAGAAGGATATTATTGTTAATGAACCTCTTCGTTATAAAGGAATAAATTTATTCCAGTCAAATTATGGAATGCTTCCTCCCGAGAAAATTACATTGAATATCATGAGCCGGGAAACTGGTATGGTATATAAGAAAAAGACAAAGATAGGACGGCCTATTGAACTTCCTGAGAGTATGGGGACTTTTGTTATCAAAGATTACAGAAATTCATTTAATTATAAAAGTATTAGCCTTGGTGAAACTTTTATCGGGATTTTCAACAGAAAAGATGGGGATTCCATTAATATAATACTGCCTTTGAATTTCACCAGCTTTGACAAGATGAGAAAAGGAGATTTAATTTTTTCTGTAGCTGATTTTGATAATAGATATTATACCGGGCTTCAAGTGACATCAGATCCAGGGGTGCTGGTTGTTTACTCAGGATTTACAGTTATGATTATCGGGTGTTTTGTTACTTTTTTTATGTCACATAAGAGGTTATGTATTGAAGTTATAAAAACCGGGAATAAGACTAAAGTCATGGTAGTAGGTACCGCAAATAAAAACAAATTGGGAATGCAGGCCAGAGTAAAAAAGTTTTCACAAAATCTTGCTAAATT
>JAHIKR010000128.1 GCA_018897415.1 Pseudomonadota bacterium | reverse complement strand
TCCCGCGAAAGCGGGAATCTATAACTGATTGAGAATGCTTGTCCTCGACCTGATCGGGGACTGGATTCCCGTTTTCACGGGAATGACAATTTAGACTATTTCTATCAAAATTCAAAGGTCTCAGAGTCTGTCATGAAATAAGTGTGGTGTTAAGGCGGTCTGTTTAAGATTAACGAATTAAACAAACCGCCTTTAAATTCAGCTTGAAACTAAGTTGATCGATTTTTTGCGAAGAAATGTGCCAAGATTTTGATGCAGCAAGGTTTGCGAAAAGCGTAGGCATACCACTGGATATGTCGAGACTTTTCGCAAGTCCTTGATGCGCAAGAGCGCAAGAGATTGGTTGGTGTAGATCGAGTAAAAAATCGCTCAACTTAGGTTGAACTATATGGCAGCTTTTAGTTTCTTGCCGGGCCTGAACTTAACAGCATTGCATGCTTTGATTTTAATCGGTGCGCCTGTTTGAGGATTGCGGCCTTTACGAGCTTTCCTACGGACTTTTGAAAAAGTCCCAAATCCCACAAGAGTAACTTTGCCGTCTTTTTTCTTTAGCGCCTTTGTTACACCATCCATGAAAGAGTTTAGTGCACCTGATGCTGCGACCTTAGAAATACCAGCCTCGCTTGCCATTTTTTCTACTAATTCTGCTTTTGTCATACTTACTTCCCCCTTTTTTTGTTATTGATTAATAACAATAAAACACCTCTTTTATGAGCTCCATACAGTATGTTTTTTTTCATGTCAACACAAATTAGCATCATATAACACTTTTTTGATAATATTTAGCCTTAACATGTTATATGGTTATATTTGTATGTAGCTTTTTTAAAAAACTCTATATTATATGAGCATAACAAATAAAGTAAAATTGTAGAAGATAATTTAGAAAAGAGCGTCCACAAATTCTTTTGAATTAAAGTCTTGCAGATCATCTATCTTTTCGCCAATACCAATATACTTCAGTTGAATTTTGAAAGTGTTGCAGATACTCACAACAATGCCTCCTTTTGCAGTTCCATCAAGTTTTGTAAGTGCTATTCCCGTTACTCCAAGTGCATCATCAAACAGTTTCGCCTGTGACAAAGCATTTTGACCTGTTGTTGCATCAAGAACTAAAAGGATTTCATGTGGAGCACCTGCCAGCTTTTTCGATATAGTTCGTTTAATCTTTTTAAGTTCCTCCATAAGGTTTACCTTGGTATGAAGCCTTCCTGCAGTATCTACCAGAACGATATCCATACCTCTTGCGATAGCGGCTTCAATGCTGTCATAAGCTACAGCAGCAGGGTCAGCATTGTCCTTGTGCTTTACTATTTGAACACCTGCCCTGTCAGCCCATATTACAAGCTGCTCAATAGCTGCAGCCCTGAAGGTATCGCCGGCAGCTATCAATACTTTCTTTCCTTCTGAATTGAATTTTGCTGCAAGTTTTCCGATTGTGGTTGTTTTGCCGACACCGTTTACACCAATCACCATTATTACTATAGGCTTAGTTGAAGCAGCTTTATGGATTTGCTTTGGTGTTTGTAGATTAAGAAGTGAAAGTATTTCCTCTTTCAAGGCATTCTTCAGTTGTTTAGCGTCAGATATTTTAGATGATTTTTTTGAAATTCTTTGAATAAGATCCATTGAAGTCTGCACACCAATATCCGAGGTTATCAGGAGCTCTTCTAATTCTTCTAATAAACTGTCGTCAATTTCTCTTTTCCCTGTAAAGAGATCATCTATGTCTGTCGAAAGAATTTTGCGAGTTTTGGAAAGACCTTTTTTTAAACGTTCAAAAAAGATATTTTTTTCATCTGAATCCTCTTTCTTTTTGAACCAGTTGAATGCCATAAGTTTACCCCGGTACGAATCTTATATTTCCTGCTGTTTTAAATTTACTGAAACTATCTTTGAAATTCCTTTTTTTTCCATGGTAATACCAAATAAAGTATTAGCAAATTCCATGCTTTTCTTATTATGAGTTATCATGACAATTTGAGATTTTTCTCCTATAATTTTAAGCAAATTATTAAAGCGAAAAATATTGGCATCATCCAGAGGTGCGTCTATTTCATCCATGATGCAGAAACATGCGGGCTTAATTAGAAATATTGAGAAAATAAAGGCAATAGCGGAAAGAGCTTTTTCTCCTCCCGAAAGAAGGCTCATCCTGGTTAGTTTTTTCCCAGGTGGATGGATCATAAATTCTACGCCTGTCTCAAGAAGTTTAGTTGGTTCAGTTAAAACAAGTTGTGCTGTGCCTCCATCAAAAAGACGTTGGAAAACCTCATTCAGTTTTTCATTAACCAGATCAAAGGTTTTTATAAATTTTTCCTGCGTGATTCGGTTAATCTTTTTTATAACTTTATGGAGATCATCAAGAGCTTGAACAAGATCATCACGTTGTTTAGATAAAAAATCAAAGCGTTCTTTTAGCTGTTTATATTCCTTTATAGCGCCGAGATTTACATCGCTTATATTAGTGATTTTCACCTTAAGTTTGGAAAGTTCAACTTCCATTTCATCTATTGACATATCTTGCTTTTCCGCCTTATCTCTTAATTCTGATCTCAAGTCAGAAAGCGTAATGCGATAGGTTGCTTCTAAGTAATTCGCAATATTTTCCCGTTTAATATGCCTTTGGGATCGTTCTATTTCAAGCAGGCGAATTTTCTGCAAGGTTTTTTCACGTTCGTCTTGTATCTTTGCAATGACATTATCATTTTCTTTAAGGCTATCGTCAATAGCATGATAACCAGCCTCATTTCTTTCAAGTCCCTGTTCAAGGTGCGTAATATCATTATACATGACTGGAAGAGTTTTTTCATATTCTTGAATTGCCTGTTTTGAATTAGTTCTTTTTTGATGATTCTTATTAATTTCTTCGGAAAGCTGCTTGAATCGGTTTATTCCTTCATCTTTAAATTCTTCAAGTCGTTTTAATGTATTATAGTTGCTTTCTATTCTGGCATTGAGGGCTGTCAGTTCGAGCTTAAGATCCACCATCCTTTGATTAAAATTTTCCATTTCATCAGAGGCAGAGCTGATTCTTTCTGAAGTTTCTGTGACTTTGTGCTGCGCAGTTTCAACTTCATTGGTTATTTCTGCAAGTTCTTTGTTATGTCTTACCATCTCTTCATTAATATCAATATCTTCTCCCATGAGATGTTCCTGCTCCAGGCTTGTTATTTCAAGGTGTCTTTGGGCGTACTTTTCATCTTCGTTTGCTTTATAAAGCCTTTTTTCTGCTTCGCTTTTGTTTTGGATTGATTTGTTTTTATTTTCTATCAGTTTTTGCAGATCACTTTCGATAAGGCGAACTTCAGATTCAAGTTCTTTTTTATTAAGGCTGGTGGATTCTATCTTTTTATTTATCTTTTTAATCTGTTCCTCGAGTTCTTTTAGTTCCTGTTTTTTTGCAAGAATACCTGATAAATTACCTTTGCTACCGCCGATCATGATGCCTTGAGGAGAAATAATATCACCATTTTTTGTGACAATTGTCTGCCATTTGGCATTATTTTTACTTATCTTTACAGCTTCTTCAATATTGGTGGTAACGATTACATTTTTTAAGAAAGCTTCTGCAATTTTTTCGAACCCTGGTTTTACTGAGATGTGTTGCAAAAGAGATTTTTGTGTATTGGAATTTTCAGGAAGATTATGTTCTATGTTTTTAATTGATGAAACTGGAATGAATCCGCTGCGACCTCCACCATTGGACTGGAGATAGTTTATAGCGTCAAGTCCTGTTTTTTGATCCTTAACCATTATGTACTGTAAAGATTCTCCGAGGACAGCTTCTACCGCTGTTTCAAAAGAAGTCTCAGGTTCTATAATATCTGCCATTAAGCCAATAATGCCTTTATTTTCTATGGAGCTATTTGTAGTTTCTCTATTTAAATATTTTTTCATTATGGCCTTGACACCATCTTTATACCATTCAAAGTTATCGGCCATTTTTTTTAGGGCATTAAATTTTGATTTCAGCTTATTTTTTTCAAGTTCGATTATCTGAACGAGTTTAACCTTCTTGCCCAGTTCCTTGTTTTTATGCTCAAGTTCTTTCTGTTTGATTTCGATGCGTTCATTCAGGTCATCTATTTCCAGTTTTAATTTTTTCAGATGTTCTTTGGCTTTTATGGAATATTTTTGTACTTCTTTTAACTTCTTTTTTGCTTTAACTTCTTCCTCATCTATTATTTTTAACCGTCTTGTAATATTTTCCTTGTTGCTTGCCGCATTTTGATAGATGTTTTTGTATCGAGCTTCTTTAGCAACCAGCTCCATTAGATGTGTTTTATAATTTTCAAGTTTCTTTGTTAGCTCAGACAGTTGATTTCTTATTTTTTGCGATGCTGATCGTTCTTGCTCAAGACCTGATTCTACATCTGTTATATTGCCCTTAAGTTTTGCATTCTGAGTCTCTACTTGAGTAATCTCGGCAATAATGTTTTTGTTTTTTTCTTCTATTTCCTTACTTGCAGCTTCAAGTCTTGTGGCTTCGCTGGAAAGATTTTCCATCTCTCTGCGGAGATGTTTAAGGTCATTTTCTATTCTGTCTGTGTTTCGCTGCATTTCGAATTTTTGAGATTTTTGTTCCGAGATTTCCTGTTCTTTTTGTGAGAGTTGAAATTTTATATTTTCAACAGCAGCGTCAAGTTTTTTTATTTTGGACGTATGCTCTATGTCTGTATCATTAAGATCTTTTAATAGAGACTCGGTTTGGCTGATCTGGTGAGAGTAATCATCAAAATTTGCAAGAGAAATTAGGATATCCAGTTCCCTTACGCTCTTTTGATAATTATTGTAAATTTCGGCTTTTTTAACTTGGTGTTTAAGACCGGCCACCTGCTTTCTTACTTCATCAATTATATCATTTATGCGCAGAAGGTTCTGCCTTGTGGTCTGAACTTTGCTTAGAGCTTCTTTTTTTCGGTTTTTATATCTAGTAACCCCTGCAGCCTCCTCAATAAAAAACCTTCTTTCTTCCGGCCCGGCCTCAGTAATAGCTCCGATATTTCCTTGCTGAATTATTGAATATGATTTTGTTCCAAGGCCGCTTCCCAGGAAAATGTTATGTATATCCTTTAATCTGCACGGCTGCTTGTTGATGAAATATCCACTTTCACCAGAGCGATAGAGCCGCCTAGTTAACATTATTTCAGTGAAGTCCTTTAATTCCTCTGGAGCAGTACCGTTGTCATTTAATAGTGTTAAGCGTACCTCGGCCATGTTAAGCGGTGGTTTCCCGTTAGAACCGGAAAATATGACATCTTCCATGGTCTTACCACGAAGCTGCTTAATGCTTTGTTCCCCCATAACCCATCTAAGCGCGTCCACAATATTGCTCTTGCCGCAACCGTTAGGCCCTACAACTGCAGAAACACCGGCAGGGAATTCAATACTGGATTTTTCAGAAAATGATTTAAATCCTGTAAGTTCCAGTTTTTTTAGTTTCATATAAAGATATCCTTTTATATTTTGTTCATATTATTTTATTATTTTTAACAGGAAACTATACGCTTGTAAAGGAAAAAACACAAGGTGAAGTATAATTTTGACCAATTGAATACAATATGTGGTGTGTTGTTTTTACGAACTCATTAACTATTTAATATTATAAGGTTTTATGAAACAAACCAGATGAACGTAAGCTTCAGAGAGATAGCCTAACACTCCAGCGAACGGCTAATCACCGTATGGGTTAGACCTTTTCTCAATATTTGTTAAAAGACCTGTTCTTTTTTTTATACTGTTTGCCAGCCTTGAAAAGAACCCATCTGACATCCATTGACGATGCCCTATTCTGCTGTGGCGCCGCTTACCAATCTGTACAATTTCATATCCTTTGTTCTGAATCTTTTTTGAAAAAGCTATCTCAGCCGCAATAGCCTCATTATAGTCATTCGTAATAATATATCCGTCAACTTCTTCTAGAATTTTACGCGAAGCAAAATGGACAACAGAAGTAAGGTGGCTTGCTGTTTCGCTCTTTGGTATTCCCCATTTCCGCAGGGTTTCAATATAGAATTCAGCCCGTTCTCTCTTTTTTTTGGAAACTTTTTTTTTACTGTCAGAACCGGTTAGTTCCGTCCATGGCATGTCCCAGCTTTTGTTTAAATATTCTCCTACAAGCCCGCATTTTTCAATTGAATTAAAACATTGAATAAAATCTTTAAGCCAGTTATTTTTTTTTATATAGCAATCATCCTGCATAAATAAGTAATTGTCGTATTGAGGAAGAATCCTCCACGCATAATCCCAGGCTCCGAGATTAAAACCGGTATTTTCACGAACGAGAAGTTTTTTAAAAATATTTGATAGATTCTGCGGCAACCGGTAGGATTCGCCATTGGCACAAAGGTAAAGATCATAAGGAACTCCGGCATTATAGCGATTCAAAGAATCAACAAGGCTGAAAATATAATCAGAAGGATTACCATCCCAGGTCGATATAACAACTGCAACACGGGGAATACTTGTACCTACTTCATTCAACCTGATTGCCTCCCTGCACCAAGGCATTTAAAGCCATGGACATTTTTCTAAAGGTCTTATCAACAGAAAAATGCTCAATAACACGTTCTTGGCCTGCTTTTCCCATGGTATCTCTAAGATCAGGCTCGCTGAACAGTTTATTTATAGATTGCCGCCAGTCATCAGGATTTTCAGCAAGGAAGCCGGTTTTGCTCTGCTGAACGATTTC
>JAHIKR010000127.1 GCA_018897415.1 Pseudomonadota bacterium | reverse complement strand
GGGACTTAGTCATTAGGAATGTTGTGAGGGGATTTATCACTTTTCGGACCAATCCGAATACCCAATTCAAGACAAACAGGAATATTGCTGATGGCAGAATGACCAAGATGCCACCGACAAGAATGCTCTTGAAAAATTCGCCTGCTCGTTTCATTTTTTAAACTTTCTCCTATATCGTTTGTGAAGGCCAACGTTAAAAATCAGGCGCGGGCTAATAAGCTCACCCTGTAAGGCCCCCGAGCCCCTTCCCGTCGCCTGAATTGAGTTGTTAGGCACCGGTCCTTTTTCCGTAAATCTCGTGCCTATTTAGTTCGCTCATAGGTCCCCACAAGCTCTGCTGTGGCAATAATGTGTCCCGCCATCGCCGCCTCTATCTTTGCCTTCGTCGGAGTTCCCAGGTCAGGAAGTACTTCATCAAGCGCATAAAGTTTGTGGAAGTATCGGTGCCGACCGATTGGGGGGCAAGGGCCACCATAGCCGGTACGTTTCCAGTCATTCAGGCCCTCCAAAGTACCAGAAGGAAGGTCGCTAGACTTTACGGCCTGTTGAAGGTTGTTAATATTGGGAGGAATATTATAAAGCACCCAGTGCACCCATGTCATCTTCGGCGCTTTAGGGTCTGGTGCGTCTGGATCGTCTACAATCAAGACTAAGCTCTTCGCCCCGTCGGGCACATCTTTCCAGGCAAGCGGTGGTGAGATATCCCGCCCATCGCATGTGTATAAACTTGAGATTTCCCCATTATGCGTGAATGCTGTAGAAGTAAGGACCATAGTCATCATTCCCTCCTCATTAGTCTCGCTCTTTACATAGTCAACGTTTGCGTAACCCAAAAAAAGTACCACCAATAGCCAACAAAATCGCTTATTCAAATTGACCATTGACACCTCCTGTCTTAGTTCCAGAGGCTCTTTTTGTCCTCATAGAGTGCATCGTATAAGAGATCAGTTGAATTTTTATTGAGTTAGGCATACCTCCTTATAAATAAGATCTAACAATTAATCAATAAAACAAAGGAGGTATGCCCATGAGGCTGAAAGATTATGGCAGAAATTATAAGAAACGTAAAGAATATATTCAACAGAACGGACTTTTACTGGTTGGAGTGGGTTTGACACCATTTTTTCTTAGTTATTCAAGCTTGTCAACTATGTCCCCTAAAACCCACAAAAGCGACGGCTCATGTCGATGAGCTCTTCATTTTTTTCTTCAATGCTGAATGTAACCGGTTCCAGTGCCATACCACACCTAGGGCAATTGCCAGGTCCCTGCTGTTGAATTTCAGGATGCATGGGGCATGTGTAGGTAATTAACTCGCCATGTGTTTCATGAGATAGCGAGGTTTCCTTATGCAGATATTGTTCTGGGTGCTCTTTAAATTTGTGAAGACAATTTTCACTGCAGAAATAATAATGTTTGTCTGCATAATGATAATAATATTCAGTGTCATTCGATACCACCATGTTACAGACAGGATCTTTTCGTTGCTTTTTTTCTACGTTCATATCTCTATCTCCTTTGTGATCTGGCTAACGGCGCGGTTAAGAGGTTGGCAAAGGAGCGCAGCGGATGTGCCAATCCTTCTTCAACCGTTTGTTCGGCTCAGGCTGTCTATTAATATGAATGGCAATTAACTTGAAGGCCACAAAACCCATAGATACGCACCGTATCCGAAGAGCAGTAATCCCCCTTCCCACCTCTGAAGTTTTAAATTAGTATAAAGAAGCGGCAGTAAAGCAATAGAAAAAGCTACCATTACCCACAAGTCTAATTTTGTTATTCCAGAGGCCGATAGAGGTTTTGCAATGGATGCCACTCCCAGGATCCCAAGAATATTGAAAATATTAGACCCAACAACGTTTCCCACAGCAATATCAGGCTGACGTCGTAATGCCGCAACAATTGAAGTGGCAAGTTCGGGCATACTCGTCCCTGCGGCTATTATCGTAAGACCTATCACCGCCTCGCTTATTCCAATAAGACGGGCAATGTCTGTGGCTGATACGACCAGAAGACGAGAACCTGCGACAAGAAGTAAAAGCCCGCCGCCAATAAACAATAAATCTCGATACAGAGATTTTGATTGGGAAGGAACCCCATCATGGAATTGCTGTTCGATTTCAGAGGATACCCCTTTTCTTGCCAACCAAATGGTGAAGCCTGTGTATGCGACAAGCGCGGTAAAAAGCGCAATGCCGGCCAACCTGGATATGGTGCCCTTAGTTATAAGAAATAATGACAGAAGCGACACGGCAATCATAATCGGGCAATCGTGCTTGATGACTTGAAGACTCACTTTTACTGGGCAGAGCAAAGCAGTAAGTCCAAGGATGATGCCGATGTTAAATATGTTAGACCCCACTACGTTTCCAATGGAAATATCGGCTTGATTGTTCAACGAAGCACCTAAACTCACTACGAGTTCTGGTGTGCTCGTGCCAAAGGCTACAATGGTCAGTCCGATGATAAGAGGTGTAAGCCCTAGTCGGATAGCTAAAGAAGCACTACCACGGACAAGACCCTCGGCACCAAAGGTAAGTGCAGCGAGCCCAAGAATCAAAAGGGAGATATTGCAAAACATAGACAGTTCCTATTTTATGCCGAACGGCCACAATGTGCTGCGTGAAGGGTGACAAGGTCATTATAACAGAAAATTATACACGGAATTATGCAAATAGTAAAGCCGCACGACCCTTCACGTCACATACAATTGTGTGGTTAGGCAAACATGCTGGATTTACAAGCAAACAATCCTTATTCACTATACAAGCTTTTTTGATACCGATCCTTTCCTCAGTTTCCCGTTCCTGATTTTCTCGGTATGCAATTCGAATAGCATATCTAATTGTCCCTTTCTTTCTCCGTCACCCGGAAAGTCCTTTGAGGATCAGGTTTTTTTGTTTTTCTTTGTTCCGTTTGTCCTTCTCAACAAAAATCGATTTCCCGCTGTCATAGGCTTTTCCCGTATAATACATCAGGGTTGCCGGCGTCGACGGAGAGGGCGTAAAAATCTGAATCTGCCTGGGTTTGAACTTGAGTACCCTGCGGTTGAAGCGGTTTAAACGCTCCATGTCTTGGTATGTACATCCCGGATAAGCAGCGATAAAATAACAGGTTAAGAACTGTTTTTTCCCCATCTGCCGGTTGATTTTCTGAAAGCAGCGGAAGAATTCCACAAAGCTCTTGATGGGGGGTTTTCCCATGAGCGCAAGGATATGATCTTCGGAATGCTCGGGTGCGACCTTCAGTTGTCCGGAAATATGATGCCGGATAATCTCTTCAAGATATTGAAGGCCGTATGTTTGATCTTTTAGCACCAGATCATGGCGTATTCCGGAACCGATGAAAACCTTTTTAACCTTCGGCATCTGCCTGATTTTTTTCAGCAGGGCAATCTGGGGGAGATGGCTGATTTCCAGCTTATTGCAGATGACCGGAGTCAGGCAGCGCTTGTTGCGGCATCTGCCCTTGGTTTTTTTTCGCTTGCATTCGATGCCGTACATATTGGCGGTGGGGCCTCCGACATCGTGAATGTAGCCTTTAAATTCAGGATGGCTGGTTAAAATCGACGCTTCCTTCAGAATGGATGCTTCGCTCCGATCCACAACCCTTTGCCCCTGATGTGCTGATATGGCGCAGAAGTTACAGTCGCCATAACATCCTCTGTGAGTAGTGATTGAAAAACGGATGGTTTCAAGTGCCCGCACAGGCCCCCATGCTGCATAATACGGGTGGACGTTCCGTTCATAGTCTAGATCATGAACATGGTCCAGTTCCTCGTTCGTGAGCGGAAACTGAGGAGGATTCTGGATCAGATACCGGCTGTCCTGTTTCTGGCAAAGACCTTTTCCGGTTATTGGGTC